>NZ_PYWK01000004.1 GCF_003049645.1 Metasolibacillus fluoroglycofenilyticus | reverse complement strand
CTGTCGCTTCGCTTTCGATACATTAAAACATTTGCTGGCATCTTCATTCGATGTCCAAAATTGTGTTTCATCTATTCAATGAAACTTTATTCATTCACGTCTTGCTTGTTCAGTTTTCAAGGTTCATGTTATTGTTGCATCTGTCAGACGCAACTTTTATATAATAGCACGCTATGTTTTTTAAGTCAACTACTTTTCTAAAAAAACTTTTTCTTGAAAATATTGCTCATACATCATAGCGACTTTTTAAATATTATCAGATATCTAATCTAAGGTCAATACTTTTTAAAAATAATTTTTATTTAAAATTAGTGAGTATTTATATGCCTTAAATATTGAATGAAGTATTTAGAAATAGGCGTTTTTTTCTGCTGCTTCATTTTCGGTACAAAGGATCCGCCTCAAAATGACTTTTCAGACGAATCCTTTGCTGAATCTAAATAAAAATAAAACGAATGAGGCTATAGGGGCTCTCCTACTTTCCCATCCTTCAGCTTTATTAATGAGCAATTAATCATCACTCTTTGTAATAACTCGTGATATATAGAAGGAACGCACTGTTGCTAAATCGATAATTTCGCCAGTTCTCGTTATTTTCACTAGCGGTCTTGTTGGTGCATATTTATTAATAAACATAACTTCTGCCCGCTCTTTATTTGATAGCTCGACTTTAGTGCCGATTGGCAAATCAGCGACAATAGCGATTAAAGCATTCACAACTTTAATATCAAACTTTCCAAACTCTGACTCCTTAATCATCTCTATTACTTGGAAAGTTGCTTTTTGTTCACTGTATAGTCGTTCGCTTGTCATAGCATGATAAACGTCTGCTACAGCAATAATTTGAGAGAAAATTAAAATGTCCTCACTTTTTATTCCTTTTGGATACCCACTGCCATTTAATCGTTCATGGTGTTGGAATATGGCTTTCTTCATTTCACTTTTTAATGCTGCTAAATCTTTTACCATTACATAGCTATGAACAGGGTGTTGCCGTATTTCAGCAAACTCTTGTGCAGTTAACTTACTCGTCTTGTCACGGATTTTTGCAGGAATTTTTGCCATTCCAGAGTCTGCCAATGCACCGGCAATTGCCATTTGGATACAAATACCTTTTTCATAGCCAAGCTTCTGCGCCATAATAGAGGAAATTAATCCTGTTGCTATACAATGATGGTATAAATAGTCTTGCGGGTTTGAATAGCTGTTTAAATCAAATATATAAGAGCGATTTTCAAGTACTTGTTCGATTAGCGGAATAGCCATCCCACGTATTTTTGTCATATCAATTTTTGCGCCAGATTCCCAATTGAAAAATTCCTTTTTGAATTGTTGGATTGCACTAGCATAGGATTTTTCGAATGAAACAGCTTGCTCAATATGCTGAACAGGCTTACTTTCAACAACATCTACCGTTTTATTACTTCCTGCCAACTGCTGATAAATTGGAATAGCTTTAATATTAAAGACATTTAGTAAATGTATATGCTCATAAGTGATTTTCGTATCTTTATAAATAATAGGATATTGTGTATTTGCAAATATATGGTCTGCTATAGTCTGTCCAACCTTTATTTCCTTAACATTTATGTGAGTAGCCTCCAATTTAAAAACCACCTTTGTGTACGTACTTTTCTTCCATTGTATCGTAACAATTTGTATAAATATAGTAGTATTTATAAAAGAAAGGAGCTATAGAAAAGCAAATATTCCTCTGCTTTTCTATAGCTCCGTGTAAAAGATTTTTTCTTTTACTCTAGATTTTCATCGTCCTCATCATCTGTCACTTCATCTGCATTGTCTTTTTCAACCTTCGCTACAGTTGCCACATATTCTTCTTCCGCTAAACGAATTAAGCGGACACCTTGCGTGCTACGGCCGATAATGGAGATATCCTGTACGTCCATTCGAATAAGCATTCCGTTAATTGTAATGAGCATAATATCCTCAGTACCATCAACTGCTTTTACCGCACACATCTTACCGTTTTTCTCAGTAATTTGCATTGTTTTTAAACCAACACCACCACGACTTTGTAAACGGTATTCGTGCTCAGGCGTACGTTTTCCATAGCCTTTTTCTGTAACAACTAAAATTTCCTGACCTTGTTCGATAATTTCCATACCGACTACATAGTCACCTTCACGCAGTTTAATTCCTCGGACTCCGGCAGCCGAACGTCCCATTGAGCGAATATCTTCTTCTTTGAACCGGACTAGCATACCGTCCTGTGTTCCAATAATAATTTGCTTCTGTCCATCTGTTAAACGGACAGAAATTAAATCATCATCCTCACGTAAGCTAATCGCAATTAAGCCGTTTGTCCGTATATTGGAAAATTGCGATACTGGTGTACGTTTTGTAATACCTGTTTTCGTTGTAAAGATAAAGTACGCATCCTCGTCAAAAGATTCTACGCGAATCATCGCTGTTACTTTCTCATCTTTTTCGATGTTTAATAAGTTTACAATCGGTAAACCTTTTGCTGTACGACCGAATTCAGGTATTTCATAGCCTTTCGCTCGGAACACTTTCCCTTTAGATGTGAAAAATAAAATCGTATCATGAGTCGATGTAAATAATAAATGCTCTACAAAATCGTCCTCATTTGTGCCCATACCTTGCACGCCACGACCACCTCGTTTTTGTGAACGATATGTATTCGCAGCTAAACGCTTAATATAACCATTATGCGTTAATGTTAATACCGAGTTTTCACGCGGAATTAAATCCTCGTCCTCGATCATTTCTAAACCGCCAGCAGTAATTTCTGTACGGCGTATATCATTATAACGCTCCTTAATTTCAAGCATTTCCTTACGAATAATCTCAAGCACTTTTGCTTCATCTGCTAAAATTGCTTTTAAATCAGCGATTAATCTTTGTAGCTCCTGATATTCCGCTTCAATTTTTTCACGCTCTAAGCCGCTTAAACGAACAAGACGCATATCAAGAATTGCTTGCGCTTGTCGCTCACTCAATGTAAAGCGCTCCATTAATACTGGCTTCGCCTCATCACCGCTACGAGAGCCGCGAATAATCGAAATAATTTCATCAATATGATCAAGTGCAATACGTAAACCTTCTAAAATATGCGCACGCTCTTCTGCCTTGCGTAACTCAAATTTTGTACGACGTGTAATTACTACTTTTTGATGCTCTAAATAATGGTGTAACGCTTCTTTTAAACTTAAAATTTTCGGTTGTCCATCTACTAACGCAAGCATATTTACACCAAAGCTGGATTGCATAGCTGTTTGTTTATATAAATTGTTCAGAACGACATTGGCATTTGCATCACGACGTACTTCAATAACAACACGCATACCACGACGGTCTGATTCGTCACGTAAATTCGTAATACCATCGATTTTTTTATCGCGTACAAGCTCGGCGATTTTTTCAATGAGCTTCGCTTTATTTACTTGATATGGTAGCTCATGAATTAAAATTGTTTCCTTGCCATTGCTACTTTGCTCAATTTCTACTTTAGCCCGAATAATAATTGAGCCTCTACCTGTTTCATAAGCACGGCGAATACCAGAGCGACCAATAATTAAACCTCCTGTTGGAAAGTCCGGTCCTGGTATAATCTCCATTAGCTCTTCTGTCGTAATAGCTGGGTTTTCAGACAAAGCAAGCACTGCATCAATCGTTTCACCAAGCTGATGTGGTGGGATGTTTGTCGCCATACCTACAGCGATACCAGAAGCACCATTGACAAGTAAGTTTGGATAGCGAGATGGTAATACCCTTGGCTCTTGCTCACTACCATCATAGTTTGGATCATAATCAATTGTGTCTTTATTAATATCACGTAGCATTTCCATTGCAATTTTTGACATACGCGATTCCGTATATCGCATCGCTGCTGCACCATCACCATCAACTGAGCCGAAGTTTCCATGCCCATCCACCAGCATGTAGCGATAGCTGAAGTCCTGTGCCATACGAACCATTGCATCGTAAATAGATGAGTCTCCATGCGGGTGATATTTACCCATTACATCCCCTACGATACGGGCACTTTTCTTGTATGGCTTATCTGACGTATTTCCTAGCTCTTGCATCCCATATAAAATTCGGCGATGCACCGGCTTTAAACCATCTCGTACGTCAGGTAAAGCACGTGCCACGATAACACTCATAGCATAGCTTAAAAATGATGTTTTAATTTCAGTCGTAATATTTCTTCCTTGAATATTCCCATGTTCGATCTCAGACAAAATATAGACCTCCCTTCCAAACGATTAAATATCTAAATCTGCATAAACAGCATTTTCTTCAATGAAATGACGGCGTGGTTCAACGTCATCCCCCATCAATTGATCAAAAATTCGATCCGCCTCAATCGCATCATCCAATTCAACACGAATTAATGTACGATGCTCTGGGTCCATTGTCGTTTCCCATAATTGCTCCGCATTCATTTCACCTAAACCTTTATAACGCTGTACGTTTGGTTTTGGTACACTTGATAATCGATTTAAAATTTCTTCTAGCTCTGCATCTGAATAGCAATACTCTACATGCTTCCCTTGCTTCACCTGATATAGTGGTGGTTTAGCTGCATAGACATAGCCAGCCTCAATCAGCGGGCGCATAAAGCGGAAGAAAAATGTTAATAACAGTACACGGATATGTGCACCATCAACATCGGCATCTGTCATAATAATAATTTTATGATAACGCGCTTTTTCTAAATTAAATTCTTCTCCGATTCCTGTACCAAAGGCAGTAATCATTGCGCGAATTTCAGCGTTCGAAAGAATTCGATCCAAGCGTGCTTTTTCTACGTTTAAAATTTTCCCGCGCAAAGGCAATATCGCTTGGAAATGACGGTCGCGACCACTTTTCGCTGAACCACCAGCAGAATCACCCTCAACGATATAAATTTCACATTCAGCGGGATTTGTAGAAGAACAGTCTGCCAGTTTCCCGGGCAAGCTGGATACTTCTAAAGCTGATTTACGACGTGTAAATTCACGGGCTTTCTTCGCTGCAACACGAGCACGAGCTGCCATTAAGCCTTTTTCAACAATTTGACGTGCAACAGTTGGATTTTCCAGCATAAAGCGCTCAAAACCATCTGAGAATAAAGCATTCGTAATTTGGCTTACTTCTGAGTTACCTAATTTTGTTTTCGTTTGTCCTTCAAACTGAGGATCTGGGTGCTTAATAGATACGATGGCCGTTAAACCTTCTCGCACATCCTCACCTGTTAAATTAGTGTCAGCCTCTTTTAGTAGACCGTTTTTACGTGCATAATCATTAATAACACGCGTCAAAGCCATTTTAAAGCCGGATTCATGTGTACCGCCCTCATACGTATTAATATTATTGGCGAACGACATAATCGTAGAAGAGAAGCCTGCATTATATTGCATAGCAATTTCAACGGCAATTCCGTCCTTTTCTCCATGTACATCAATCGGCTCATGAAGTGGCTCTTTATTGGCATTTAGATGCTCAACATATGAGCGTATACCACCTTCATAGTGATATGTAGTTGAACGTACTTCATCCTCACGCTCATCCGCAATTGTTAAACGAATTCCACGATTTAAGTACGCTAATTCACGCACACGTGTAGCTAAAATATCAAATTCATAAACAGTCGTTTCAGTAAAAATATCGGCGTCCGCCTTGAAGCGTGTCATTGTTCCTGTTTCAGTCGTATCACCGACAACCGTTAGTGGCTGCACAGTACGTCCACGAGAAAATTTAATGCTGTGTATATGACCGTCACGCTTTACATAAACCTCAGTTTCAATAGATAATGCGTTCACAACAGAAGCACCTACACCGTGTAGACCACCTGATACTTTATAACCGCCACCGCCAAATTTCCCTCCAGCATGTAGCACAGTCATAATAACTTCAACAGCTGGTAAACCCATTTTCTCCTGAATGCTTACAGGAATACCACGGCCATTATCTTCTACGCGAATCCAGTTATCCTTCTCAATTGCTACTGTAATATCCGTACAAAAACCAGCAAGCGCCTCGTCAATACTATTATCAACGATTTCCCATACTAAATGATGTAGCCCCTTTGAACTTGTAGAACCGATATACATACCAGGGCGTTTACGAACTGCTTCCAAGCCCTCTAATACTTGTATTTGGTCAGCATCATATGTCTGCTGCTGAACGTCTTTTTCTTCTAAAGACACTATGTTCACCCACTCTTTCTTCACACTGTGTACAACCATTATTCCCTAAAGGTCTTGCTATTTTACAATAGACCCTTGTTTCACATGGAACAAACTGGCCTGTTCAATCGTTTCATGATGAATTCCTTCAACACTTGTCGTTGTAACAAATGTTTGAACCTCACCTTGAATTGTATTTAATAAATGTGATTGTCTATAATCATCTAGCTCTGATAACACATCATCTAACAATAAGATGGGTGTTTCTTTCGTTTCTTGTTTAATTAATTCAATTTCAGCAAGCTTTAAAGATAAAGCTGTCGTGCGCTGTTGCCCTTGCGAACCATATGTTTGAACATCATAGTCATTGACAAAAAACTGCAAATCATCACGATGTGGTCCTACTAATGTAACACCGCGCTCTAGCTCCCTTTTTCGTGCCTCTAAAAGCTTTTGCTCTAAATGAGCAGCCATTTGCTCAGCACTTTGATCTGCCACTAGCCCTGAAATTGGTCGATATTTTATAACTAGCTTTTCCAAGCCACGCGAAATACCGGCATGTATTGGTTCAGCCCATGCCTGTAAAAGCTCCATGAATTGAAATCTTTTGCGAATAATTTGAACAGCAGCCTGTATGTACTGCTCTGTATAAACATCAAACATGACATCGTTTAATGTATGGCGACCTTGATTGCTTTTCAAAATATGGTTACGTTGCTTTAGTATTTTTTGGAATGTTAATAAATCATGTAAATAAACAGGAGATATTTGCCCAATTTCCATATCAATAAAGCGTCGCCGTAGTTGAGGGCTTCCTTTGACAACATATAAATCCTCTGGTGCAAACATCACGACATTCATTTGCCCGATGTAATCGCTAAGACGTGTTTGTTCAAGATGATTTATTTTTCCCTTTTTGCCTTTTTTTGAGATTGTCAGCTCAATAGGAAAACCGCCATAACGCTTTTGCACAACACCTTCTATTTTACCATAGTCTGCATCCCAGCGTATCAATTCTTTATCATTCGATGTACGGTGGGACTTAGCCATAGCCAAAACATAGATGGATTCCATCACATTTGTTTTACCCTGTGCATTCTCCCCGATAAAAACATTGATTTTAGGAGAAAAATCCAGCGTTAACGACTCATAATTTCGATAATTTATCAGCTTTAATTGCTCAATATTCATTCACTTGCACCGTTCTCCACAATACGGAAGCGACCGACGCCTGGGATATTGATTACATCACCGTTACGTAATTTGCGCCCGCGACGATCATCGACCTCGCCATTGACATAAACAACGTGCTCACTTAAAAACCATTTTGCCATTCCACCGGAGCTAATTGCATCCGTCATTTTTAACACTTGCCCTAACGTTACAAACTCTGTATCAATAAAAATATCTTGCACGATTGTCATCCTCCGCTAAACGAAATCTATCTTTCTATCATACCAAAAAATCGGCTTGTGCGTAAGTGAAGCAAATTTTTCTAGATGAATAGCAAATTAAAACACTTGTATTTCTTATCAATTAAGCAGAAGCGTAATTGTATCCAGATTTCTTCAAGCTAGTTAACCTAAAATCGTCACATCCTGTAACAACGGTTAACTGACCTACATTATGCAAGCCTCGTTTTAAAAAATATGCCATTTGCGAAAGACTTTAACTACATTCAAATTTGACAGAAAAATTCATTTAAACATGAAAAGCTGTCTGGAAAGACATGCAGCAGCATGCTTTTCAGACAGCTTTTTCGAAAAAAACTAGTAAGTACGAACCGGTAAAATAAGCTGTAAAATGGCGTCGTCATGTATTGAACGTAAAATAAACGGGCGCATCGTACCAGTAAATTGAATCACTACATCTTGTCCATCGATTGCTCGTAGTGCTTCCATCATATATTTAGCACTGAAGGAAATTTTAAGCGACTCGCCCTCAAGGTTTTCTACCGTAATTTGTTCCTCTACTTTCCCGATTTCTGGTGAGTTTGAGGAAATTTCTACTGTATTATTTTCTAATGTTTCAAAACGTACAACGTTATTGCGGTCTTCACGTGCTAATAAGGATGCACGGTCAATCGCTTGTAGTAACGCCTTCCCATTAATCGTTACATTTGTTTTATAGTCCTCTGGAATTAAACGTGATGTATCAGGGTAGTTGCCTTCTAATAAACGAGAGAAGAATAATACATCCTCCGTTTTAAATAATACATGATAATTTGTTAATGCAATTTGTACAGGGTCTGTTGTATCTTCTAAAATTTTGTTTAATTCATTTAAGCTTTTTCCAGGAATAACAACACTATTAATTTCAGCAGGTAATTGCTCAAGTTGAATTTTGCGACGTGCTAAACGATGACTATCCGTTGCAACGCATATTAATTCATTTTCTAGTATTCTCCAGTTTACACCTGTCAACACAGGCCTGCTTTCAGACGTTGCAACAGCAAATACTGTTTCACGTATAACAGATTTTAATAAATCTGCAGGCATTGAGAACTGGCGGTCTTCTGCGACTTCAGGTAGCAATGGATATTCTGAAGCATCTAGGCCAATTAAATGGAATTCAGATTTACCTGAGCGAATATTTGTTGCAAAGCCTGCTGATACTTCAATTTCTACATCATTTGTAGGAAGCTTTCTTACAATTTCGTTAAACATACGCGCTTGTAAAACGATTGAGCCCGTTGTACTAACATTTATTAATTGTTCTCCATCTTCTTCAACCGGAATAAATGTTTGGATTGTAATATCTGCATCACTGCCTGTTAAATGTAAACCTTCGTGTGTTACGTCAATTTTAATACCAGTTAAAATTGGAATCGTTGTTTTTGAACTAACTGCTTTCATGACATCATTTAATCCTGCTAAAAGCCGGTCACGCATAATATCAAATTTCATGTCGTACCCCCATATATAATATTATTAAAATAATAAAAGAATAAATAGATATAGTAATAGGCGCTGTGGATTTGTGGATAAGTGCCTTTTAACAAGTAAAATCAGTCTATCCACATGTAGATAGACTGTGTATAAATTTGTACAGAAATTAATAAGTTATCCACATCCATGCTGAACAAAAAAGAAGGCTTACTTGCCTAGCATGCTACGAATTTGTTTAATATCTTGTTGAAGTCCTTGATCATTTTTAAGCTGATTTGAAATTTTTTCGTGTGCATGAATAACGGTTGTATGGTCTCTTCCACCAAATTCCTCACCAATTTTCGGCAGTGAGAAGTCGGTCAGTTCACGCGATAAATACATGGCAACTTGTCTTGGAAACGCAATTGATTTTGTACGCTTTTTAGCAGAAAAGTCCTCCAAGCGAATATTAAAATGCTCTCCAACTGCATTTTGAATATCTAAAATTGAAATCATGCGTGGCTTCGCATTTGGAATAATATCTTTTAATGCGGCTGCTGCAAGTTCTGGTGTTACATCCTCTTTAACAAGTGAGGAGTAGGCTACAACACGAATTAAAGCGCCCTCTAATTCACGAATATTGGAATCAATTTGATTGGCAATATAAAGCATTACCTCATTAGGAATATCCAAATGATCAGCCTTCGCTTTTTTGCGTAAAATTGCAATTCTTGTTTCTAAATCAGGTGGTGCAATATCGGTAATTAAGCCCCATTCAAAGCGCGAGCGTAAGCGATCTTCCAGTGTTGGAATTTCCTTAGGCGGCCTGTCACTCGAAATCACAATTTGCTTTGATTCCTCATGTAATGTGTTAAATGTATGGAAGAATTCCTCTTGTGTAGACTCTTTTCCAGCTAAAAACTGAATATCGTCGATTAATAAAACATCTACATTTCGATATTTATTGCGAAAATCAATGGCTTTATTATCGCGAATGGAGTTAATAAATTCATTTGTGAATTTTTCAGATGATAAGTATACAACCTTTGCCGAAGGGTTATGCTCTAACACATAGTGACCAATTGCATGCATTAAATGTGTTTTACCAAGCCCTACGCCTCCATAGATGAAAAATGGGTTGTATGCTTTCGCTGGTGCTTCTGCGACTGCAAGCGAGGCAGCATGTGCAAAGCGGTTACCAGAGCCAATAACGAATGTATCGAATGTGTATTTTGGATTTAACATTCCGGGTGAAATTTCTTGGTGATCTTGATTATGCCCATTAATTCTAGGTGCTGGTAGCTCAAAATCATCCTCATCCTGCTCATTTTGAACTTCAAATTTAATGACTAAATCTTGTCCTACTAATTCGTTTAAACTACCTGTTAAAAGATGCATATAATGCTTTTCTAGCCATTCACTTGCAAAAGTATTTGGCGCAGCAATTGTTATCGTCGAGCCATCAAAAGTTAAAATTTTCGTAGGTTTTAGCCATGTATCGAAGCTTGGCTTTGCAATCTTTCGTTCTACTTGAGCAAGGACATTATTCCATAATTCTTCTAAATGCTCCAAGCGGACTCGTCCTTTCGTTCGAAATTTAATTTTATTTAAAGTGGCATTCACTTTCCTGCTCTATTTTAAGATGAATGCTTTTTGTTCAGCCGGTAACTAATTATTTTGCTGAATTAAAGATAATACCTCTATTTTTTTATTTCATTTACGTAAATATGAAATAGACATACACATAATCACAGCCTGTGGATAAATGATATCCTAAGCCTATGTATAATATTGTCCACAGATTATCAACAACTGTGGATAAAATATTTCCCAAGAAAATCGTCCACAAAAGAAAACACATTTATCGTATCAAAAAAAGCGAGCAATTACAATACTCTAACAAACTTATCCACATAGTGCAAACTGTTCACAAAGCAGTTGTCCACATGCTATTAGTTTGTGAAAAAGCTGTCAATAACGTATGTGGATAATTTTGAAAGTGAAAAAAATTATGCACATAGTTATTTTTGCTAAAGCTGCTTATCTTGTGGATAACTAAGAGAGAAATAAAAGAGGACATATTTAAAAAATAAGAAGTATAAGTTTTTGGTTTTTAAACAGCGTCTAGGTTAAACATGCACTGCTCATTTATTTTGAGAAGTGGTGAAGCGTTTATTTTTGCACTTGTGCACTCCAATGTCTGTCAGAGCTAAACAGCTTCTTTAGCGCTTTTCTCATTAAAGGATTGACAAATAGTACGGTTTATATATATAATATCCAAGTCTGTATGTCGAAATAGATAAATAGCAAACTCTCATTCTTATAGGAGGTGTAATATAATGAAACGCACATATCAACCAAAAAAACGTAAGCACAGCAAAGTACACGGTTTCCGCGCACGTATGAGCACGAAAAACGGTCGTAAAGTATTAGCTGCTCGTCGTCGTAAAGGAAGAAAAGTATTATCAGCATAAGTCCACTGAGCCACATCAGTGGTCTTTTTTTTCTATATAATTGATGAAATGAGTAGATGGAGATGGTGAAGGAATGAATAAACGCCAAAGAATTAAAAAAAATGAAGACTTTCAAAAGGTGTTTAAGAAAGGAAGATCCTTTGCAAATCGCCAATTTGTCGTTTACTGCTTGACAAAAGAGGCACAAGAGGAGTTTCGTATAGGCTTATCAGTGAGCAAAAAAGTAGGAAAAGCCGTAACACGTAACCAAATAAAGCGCTATATCCGTCAAACATTTCTTGAATTAAAGGATGAAGTTAGGCAGGATATGGATTATGTTATTATCGCCCGGCATCAGGCGGCCATTTTAAATTTTCATGAAACAAAAAAAAGTTTACAGCATGTCTTAAAAATTGCGAAAGTATTGAAGTAATCGAAATGACACTACAAAATAGTGGAGTGCAAATGCCTTCACATGATAGAATATCTTCAAACACAAATGAATAAATAGAGGAATTCATCTAGGGGGAAGAAAGTTGAAAAAAAGACTTTGGATCGTTCTGACACTGGTTGCTACTACATTATTGCTATCAGGTTGTTCAGAATTTAACCAACCGATCTCAGCTGAAAGTAAAGGCTTTTGGAATGAGTTCATTGTTTGGCCGTTAGTTTCAGTTATTCAATATTTTGCAGAATTGCTTGGTACATATGGCTTAGGTATTATCGTTGTAACGATTATTATTCGAACTGCTATTTTACCACTGACAATCAAGCAAATTAAAAGCTCTAAAAAGATGCAAGAATTACAGCCGAAGCTAAAGGAGCTACAACAAAAGTACAGCTCTAAAGATGCGGCAACACAGCAGCAATATCAGCAAGAAATGATGGCATTAATGCAATCATCAGGTGCAAATCCTTTAATGGGCTGCTTACCTGTGTTAATTCAAATGCCAATTTTAATCGGTTTCTACCATGCGATTAGCCGTATGAATGCAACACCGACAATTGATTTAGGTACATTTCTAATTTTCCCATTAGCTGAACCTAGCGTGGTATTAGCAATTATTGCAGGGTTATTCCAGTTTGTCGTATTAATGACAGGTCCTGCAATTGACAACCCGCAAATGAAAATGATGATGTACATTATGCCAGTAATGATTATGGGCTTTGGTATGTTTTTACCAGCGGCACTATCATTATATTGGGTAATCGGGAACATTTTCTCTGTGTCTCAAAACCTTGTGATTTATAAGCCTTGGAATAAAAATAAACAAGAAGCTACTACAGGAGGAGCGAAAAAGTGAAGCAAATTACGCAAATAGGCGCAACGGTACAAGAAGCGATCTCATTAGCGTTACAACAGCTTGGCAAAACCCGCGAACAAGTAGATGTTGAAGTTTTACAAGAAGGTAAAAAAGGATTTTTAGGCTTTGGTGCACGTCCTGCTGAGGTGCGTGTAACAATGAAAGAAGAAGTTGATCAAGTAGCTGTAGAAGAAGTACAAGTTCAAGAACCGCTAGTGGAAACGCTAGTAGAGGAAGTTTTCGGGGAACAAGTTCAAACTGATGACGTGAATGAAGAGCTGATTCAACCAGCAGAAGGGCAACTAAATGTAGACCCTATACAAGAGGCGAAAGCTTATATTGAAAGTGTAGCTGAGAGTATGGGAATTAAAGATTTACAGATAGAGTACGAAACAGAAGGCAAGTATACAACATTTAAGTTAGAAAGCGAGAAGGCCGCACTTTTAATAGGAAAACGTGGACAAACATTAAACGCTTTACAGCAATTAACACAGCTTGTGTTAAACAAAAGTGCAAAATCTTTTATGCTCGTTAAGCTTGATGTTGAGGATTATCGTGAGCGTCGTCGCATTGCTTTGGAGCAATTAGCAGAGCGTATGGCAGACAAAGCAGTTCGCACTGGCAAGCAGGTCGTATTAGAGCCAATGCCATCATACGAACGAAAAATCATCCACCACGCTTTAACAAATCGATTAGATATTGAAACGTATTCTGAAGGTGTAGAGCCAAATCGCTATTTAGTTATCGAACCGACAAATGGATAAGGGGCGTGATTCAAGCCGTGCGGTAGCCGGTTTGAGTCACGCTTTATTTGTTGTTATTTGAAAGTGTTTGCTCAAACTTGATTTTGGGCTTACCAAAAAACGCTTAATTACGCTTCAATCCACGCAATTAAGCGTATATATATTAATCCTACTTAAAGCTAAAAAACCTAGTATTAGCTTTATAATCCGAGTCTGGCACCAACTTCTGCGTACTCTATATCTTTTCTTTCTGCATTCCAATTGTCCCCTGTTTGTCCGTCCCATATCGCTCCTGTCTCAACGAAACCGACAGACGCAAACAACTTCCGAACGGCTTCGTTTACCATCCAATATGATGTAGCAACTGCATCGGCTTTTCCTTGTGGAAACGACTTTATGTAATCAATAACTTTCATCATTGCTTGTTTACCAAATCCTTTGCCTTGATGCTTTTTATCAATCATAAAACGATTAAGTCCATAAGTAGATTTATCTCCATATTTTTCACATAAAATTGAGCTTTCCGCCAGTTCGTAAAATCCAATATCGACATATCCTATGACTTCATCATTGTTGCATATAGCGAAGATCATGGGAGGTTTTTCGTCGTTAAGTATCTTTACATAGGCTTTAGCCAAACAATATATGCTGGAATCCACATTTCCTTTCTGCTCATCTGTTATGCTTAACTTCAACACTGCCTCAAAATTATCGTGGGTAATCTTTCTTAATTCAATCATTTTTCTTCCCTGCTTTCGAAAATATAAATTTAATTCCATTAATGACACTTCCACAGGAGTGCCGTGTACCAAATAAATCTAAATAAAGTATATACGAAATCCCCATCTAATTCACTTTCACCAAAAGTACGTAAGAACCAGTTTGTTTTAACGTTTACATTCTTGTATAAACATTTTGTCAAAACATCATCGCTAATATTAAACAAGCCGGCAACTGCATGGCTTGTTTAACAACAATTACTTTAGATTTTGCTGAAAATATGTTAATCTAAGTTGTTAGGAAATATCGTTCGGTTACGTTATCCACATGTGGATAAATTGATTTTGAAGAAAATCTAGTCGCAATTATGCTGAGGCGTAATTGATTTTTATAAACATGAAGTCAGGAGGCTTTTTGATGGATTTTGATACAATTGCTGCGATATCCACACCAATGGGAGAGGGAGCTATTGCAATCGTTCGTTTGAGTGGTGATGAAGCAATAGCGATAGCAGATAAAATATTTCAAGCGCCAAATAGAAAAAAATTAGCCGAGCAAGTGACACATACGATTCACTACGGGCATTTAATTGATCCGAAGACAGAGGAAGTAGTGGAAGAGGTTATGCTATCGTTGATGCGTGGGCCGAAAACATTTACACGTGAGGATGTTGTAGAAATTAACTGTCACGGTGGGCTAGTTTCTGTTAATCGCGTATTACAGCTTGTGTTACGCTATGGAGCTCGATTGGCGGAGCCGGGGGAATTTACGAAGCGTGCCTTTTTAAATGGACGAATCGACTTATCACAGGCCGAGGCTGTAATGGATTTGATTCGTGCCAAAACAGACCGTGCCATGAATATGGCATTAACACAAATGGACGGTAAGCTGTCACGCTTAATTGGCGAATTAAGACAAGCACTACTCGAAACATTAGCACAAGTGGAGGTCAATATCGATTATCCAGAATACGATGATGTAGAAGAAATGACAGTACCTGTCTTGCTTGAAAAATGTAGCTGGGTACGTGACGAAATAGATAAATTACTAACGACATCTGCGCAAGGGAAAATTTTGCGTGAAGGTTTATCGACGGTTATTTTAGGAAGACCAAACGTAGGAAAGTCTTCTTTATTGAATAGTTTAGTGCATGAAAATAAGGCGATTGTAACAAATATTGCTGGGACAACGCGTGATATTATAGAGGAGTATGTCAATGTGCGCGGCGTACCACTACGTTTAGTAGATACAGCGGGTATTCGTGAAACAGAAGATATCGTTGAGCGCATAGGGGTAGAAAGGTCGAGAGAGGCTTTAAAAGGAGCAGACTTAATTTTACTCGTATTAAATGGGGCAGAAAGCTTATCAGTTGAAGATGAGCGCCTATTTGAAACAATTGAACATATGGATTACATCGTTGTTGTTAATAAAACGGATTTACAACAACAAATTGACTTGCCGCGTGTCAAAGAATTAGCTGGCGAGCGTCGCATCGTTACAACTTCATTATTAAAGGAAGAAGGAGTAGCTGAGCTTGAAGAGGCGATTGCTGCAATTTTCTTTGCGGGACAAGTTGAAGGTGGAGATATGACATATGTTTCAAATGCACGTCATATTGCATTATTACATCAAGCAAGGCAAACAGTCGAAGATGCACTGAACGCCGCAGAGATGGGTGTGCCTGTTGATATGGTACAAATAGATGTTACACGTACATGGGAGATTCTTGGTGAAATTGTCGGTGATACAGTACAGGAAAGTTTAATCAATCAATTATTTTCACAGTTTTGTTTAGGAAAATAAAAAACGAAAGGAAGTTACAGCATGCCTACACAATATGAAGCAGGTACATTTGACGTCATTGTTATCGGTGCTGGACACGCAGGAGCTGAAGCAGCTTATGCTGCCGCAAAATTAGGCGCTAAAACGCTAATGCTGACAATTAATCTTGATATGATTGCCTTTATGCCATGCAACCCATCAATTGGTGGACCAGCAAAGGGAATTGTTGTACGTGAAATTGATGCATTAGGCGGATTAATGGGAAAAGTAATCGATAAAACGCATATTCAAATGCGTATGTTAAATACAGGTAAAGGACCGGCTGTTCGTGCATTGCGTGCACAGGCAGACAAAGTGCTTTACCAGCAAGAAATGAAACGCTTATTAGAGGAACAAGAAAATCTCCAAATTCACCAAGCGATGGTGGAAGAATTAATCGTAGAAGATGATGAAGTGAAGGGTGTCATCACACAAATCGGCGGGATTTATCGTGCGAAAACAGTCATTATTACGACAGGGACATTCCTGCGCGGTGAAATTATTCTTGGCGATTTAAAATATTCAAGTGGCCCAAACAATCAGCAGCCGTCTATTAAGCTAGCTGACAATTTGAAGGAGCTTGGCTTTGATATTATTCGCTTTAAAACGGGGACACCACCTCGAGTAAATAATCGTACAATCGATTATTCAAAAACGGAAATTCAGCCGGGGGATGATGTGCCACGTGCATTTAGCTTTGAAACGACAGAGTTTATTTTGGATCAGCTACCATGCTGGCTAACATATACAAGCCCGTTGACACACCAAATCATCGAAGAAAATTTGCATTTATCTCCGATGTACTCTGGTATGATTAAAGGAACAGGTCCGCGTTATTGTCCATCGATTGAGGACAAGGTAGTGCGCTTTAACGATAAGCCACGCCATCAAATCTTCTTAGAGCCAGAAGGACGTAATACGCGTGAGGTTTATGTTCAAGGCTTATCAACAAGCCTACCTGAGCATGTGCAAAAAAGATTAATCGCATCTGTGCCGGGATTGGAAAATGCAGAAATGATGCGTGCTGGCTATGCGATTGAATATGATGCGGTTATTCCAACGCAATTATGGCCAACGCTAGAAACGAAGCGTATTAAAAATCTATATACAGCAGGTCAAATTAACGGTACATCAGGTTATGAGGAAGCAGCGGCACAGGGATTAATGGCAGGTATTAATGCTGCCTCTAGAATTTTCGGTAAAGAAGAAACGATTTTAAGCCGTTCAGAAGCGTATATTGGTGTACTAATCGACGATTTAGTAACGAAGGGCACAAGCGAGCCATATCGTTTATTAACGTCACGCGCTGAATATCGTTTATTATTGCGTCACGATAATGCAGATATGCGCTTAATTGATGTCGGTTATAAAGTGGGAATGGTTTCTGAGGAACGTTATGCTAAATTCACAGCGAAGCGTGAGCAAATTGAACAAGAAATTGCGCGTTTACGCGAAGTGATTGTTAAGCCCAATGCAGAGACACAGGCGGCTATTCGCTCTGTAGGTGGAACTGAATTAAAAGACGGTATTCGGGGAGCAGATTTATTAAAGCGTCCTGAAATGCATTATGACTTAGTTGCAACTTTAACACCTCCCGAAAAGGAATTTTCAGAGGAAGTAAAAGAGCAAATTGAAATCCAATTAAAATATGAGGGCTATATTCAAAAGGCGTTACAGCAGGTTGAGCGTTTACGCAAAATGGAAGATAAAAAAATTCCAGATAACATCGATTATGATGCCATTTCGGGCTTAGCGACAGAGGCACGTCAAAAATTAAAATCTGTTTGCCCGTTATCAATTGCACAAGCCTCTCGTATTTCTGGGGTAAATCCAGCAGATATTTCAATTTTACTCGTTTATATTGAGCAGGGGAAAATTGCCCGTGTAGCCAATGATTAATTAATAGCATATCGACGCATCGAGATTATAAGAGCCGTCTGAAAAGGGAGCGTAGTGCATTGTCTGCTTTTAGACACTTTCGGTGATGTTTTATCAAATGAATAAGTAGATAAAGAGCTGAGGCTGTCCGGAAAATATATCCTTTTCGGACAGCCCCTTAATTAAAGGAGGATTGTAGTGAACGAGCAACAATTTATTGAAGCATTAAAGGCAAAGGGCATTGAGCTGACAGCTGCCCAAATTGCCCAATTTAAAAAATATTTTGAGCTACTTGTAGAGTGGAATGAAAAAATGAATTTAACGGCTATTACTGACCTAGAAGGTGTTTATTTAAAGCATTTTTATGATTCCATTAGCGCTAGCTTTTATTTCGATTTTACAAAGATAACATCTGTTTGTGATGTTGGCGCAGGAGCAGGCTTCCCAAGTTTACCAATTAAAATCTGCTTCCCTCATTTAAAAATAACGATTGTCGACTCATTAAATAAGCGAATTACATTTTTAAATCATTTAAGCGAGGAGCTACATTTAGAAAATGTAGAATTTGTTCATGCAAGAGCAGAGGAATTTGGTCAAAATGCTAAATATCGTGAGAAATTCGATGTTGTAACAGCTCGAGCAGTAGCTAGACTCTCTGTTCTATCAGAGCTATGTGTGCCACTTGTCAAAGAAGGTGGTCAGTTTGTGGCATTAAAAGCAGCGGCTGGAAAGCAGGAATTAGCAGATGCGAAAAAAGCAATTACAACACTTGGTATAACACTGAAAGAGGAATTTTTATTTGAATTGCCAGTAGAGGAAAGTGAGCGTACTTTATATATATTTAATAAAGTAAAGCCAACACCTAAGAAATACCCACGTAAACCTGGTGTTCCAAACAAAACACCTATTCAATAAAAGCAGGTCAAGAGCTAGTTAGTAATAATTGGTTGGTATGTTCTACTGAAATCTCACAAGTAATTTGTATGTTTGATAGATATTTTATCGTTTTCAAGCATACATAATGATAGTAGGCATTAATTAATGATAGAATACGTAGATGCTAAGTTTCATAATTGATTGATTCCAAACTATGTACATTTCTGCTTGAATAATCAATAATATTTATAGTGAGTAAGAAGTTTCTTAAAGGTGGTGCCACTCGGATGAAAAGTCCTTTTTCACGTTTTTTCGGAGGCGGAAAAGAGTCTGAAGTAAAAAGTGAAGTAGCAGCTATAGAAGAAAAAAAGGCTACAGAAGAAGTAGTGAAAATTCCTATTGAAAAAATCATACCGAATCGTTTTCAACCGCGTACTATATTTGACGATGAAAAAATTGAAGAATTATCTAGAACGATTCATATACATGGTGTCATTCAGCCAATCGTCGTGCGTAGGAGTAGCAGCGATGATGGCTATGAAATCATTGCAGGTGAGCGACGCTATCGTGCGATGAAAAAGCTACAATGGGCGGAAGTGCCGGCGATTGTACGACAGCTAAGTGATAAAGAAACAGCATCAATTGCATTAATTGAAAACCTACAACGTGAAGAATTGACGGCAATTGAAGAAGCACTTGCCTATCAGCAATTACTTGAATTACATTCATTAACGCAAGAGGCGCTTGCACAGCGTCTTGGAAAAAGCCAATCAACTGTAGCAAATAAGCTACGTTTATTGAAATTGCCTCAATTTATACAAGAGGCCATTTTAAAGCGCGAAATTACTGAGCGACATGCACGTGCGCTGATCGCTGTGAAAGATGAGCAATTACAATTACAGCTAATTACAGCAGCTAAAGAATACGACTGGAACGTACGTCAGCTTGAAGAGCAAATTCAACAGTTGCTATCACCATCTACCGAGGAAGAGCCTGTAAAGAAAGAAAAACCAAAGCGCAAAGCAATTAGCAAAGATGTGCGCATCGCCCTAAATACAATTAAGCACTCGTTAACAATGGTAACGAAAAGCGGTATTCAATTGAAAACAGAGGAAGAGGATACAGAGGAATATTACCAAATCACTGTTAAAATACCGAAGAAGAAGTAAACCATTTAATATATAGAGCTATTTAAAAAATTTATATAAAGCTTGATATTGAAGAACAGGAGCTGTCACCTCGCTTTAGGTATAGGAAAGGTAGTTATAATAAAGTGTTAACTATTCTTGTCGTAAAGGTCATATCTAAAAAAGCCCTCCAGACACGCCCTTTTCAAAGAAAGCTTTCATTTTTTATGGTCAATACTTCAAAAAAATAACAATGCTGTCTGGAAAGTGGTACGATAACCAACTTTTTAGACAGCTTTTTTTATTAGAATAGTAGGATAACTTTAGGAACTACGCGTAAATTTTGATAGAATACCTTTAAAGCGTATTTACGATATAAGATAATGAATTGTAGGAAGTAGGTGGGATTATGGGGAAAGTTATCGCAATTGCTAATCAAAAGGGGGGAGTCGGTAAAACGACAACCTCTGTAAATTTAAGCGCCTGTTTAGCTTATTTAGGGAAAAAGGTACTGTTAATTGATATTGATCCACAAGGCAATGCAACAAGTGGTACTGGGATAAATAAAGCAGATGTACATGGCTGTATTTATGATGTCATTATTGACGACGAGGATATTACAACAACAATTTTACCAGCAAAAATAGAAAATTTATTTGTTGTGCCTGCAACAATTTCGTTAGCTGGTGCAGAAATAGAGCTCGTGTCAGCTATTTCACGTGAAGGAAAATTAAAAAATGCACTACAACCAATAAGACAAGATTATGATTACATAATTATTGATTGTCCACCATCACTCGGTTTATTAACAATTAATGCATTAACGGCGGCAGATTCAATTATTATTCCTGTACAATGCGAATATTACGCATTAGAGGGCTTAAGTCAGTTACTATCGACAGTTCGACTTGTGCAAAAGCATTTAAACCCACAGCTAATGATAGAAGGTGTTCTTTTAACAATGCTTGATGCGCGGACAAATTTAGGTTTACAAGTAATAGAGGAAGTAAAAAAGTATTTTCAGGATAAAGTATATAAAACGATTATTCCTCGCAATATTCGCCTAGGAGAAGCACCGAGCCATGGTAAGCCAATTATTTTATATGATGCAAAATCAAGAGGTGCAGAAATGTATGTAGAGCTAGCAAGGGAAGTGATTAAAAATGGTTAAAGGTTTGGGAAAAGGTATTGGCGCACTATTTCCAGAGGAGGCAGTACAGCAGGAGGGCAATGTGCAGCAGGTGGCAATTGACAAATTTGTAGCAAACCCATTTCAGCCACGCAAGCTTTTTCAAGATGAAGCGTTAGATGAGCTTGCACAATCGATTAAAGAGCATGGCATTATTCAGCCTATACTTGCACGTAAAAAGGGACGTAAGTTTGAAATTATCGCTGGAGAACGTCGCTGGCGTGCTGCAAAATTAGCTGGTTTAGATGAAATACCTGTGCTTGTCAAAGAAATGACAGAGCAGCAAATGATGGAAGTAGCTATTTTGGAAAACCTACAGCGCGAGGATTTAACACCAATTGAAGAAGCAGAGGCATATAGTAGTTTAATTGAACAATTGAATTTCACACAGGAAGACTTAGCAAATCGTCTTGGAAAAAGTAGACCACATATCGCCAACCATATTCGCCTACTACAGCTACCCGAGGAAGTGCGTGCATTAGTAAACGACGGCTCATTAACAATGGGACATGGTCGTACATTACTCGGTTTGAAAAATAAAAGACAAATTGCAGAAGTAGCAAAAAAGGTAATTGCACAGCAATTGAATGTACGTCAATTAGAAGCGCTCGTTCAATCATTAAATGAAAATGTTTCACGTGAAACAAAAACACCCGCACGTGATATTTTTGTACAGGCTACAGAGGCGCAGCTCCGAGATTATTTTGGAACGAGCGTACAAATTAAAAAACAGAAAGATAAAGGGAAAATAGAAATCGAATTTTACTCAGATGAGGATTTAGAGCGTATTTTAGAAATTTTACAATTAGAGCGCACTGAATAGAGAGAAGGTAAATATGATTTTATTAGGTTCATTAATAAATGCCGCGCTAATAATAGCTGGTGCGTTTATTGGTAGACTGTTTCGTAATATTCCAGAAAAAATGAAAGAAACAGTTATGTCTATTATCGGGTTAGCCGTGGCTGTCCTAGGAATTTCGATGGGCTTTGAGAGTGGTAATTTCATTATCGTCATAGTTAGCCTCGTTGTTGGTACGATGATTGGTGAATGGCTCGATTTAGACAAATGGTTTAACCGCTTGGGAAAATGGGTAGAATCATTATTCGGTAAAAATAGTAGTGGCTCGATTGCTGAAGGCTTTGTGACGGCAACGCTGATATTTGTTATTGGCTCTATGGCGATACTTGGTGCACTTGATAGTGGTCTGCGTAATGATCATAATATTTTAATTACAAAAGGTATTATTGATGGCTTTACGTCCATTATTTTAGCATCTACTTTAGGTATTGGAGTTTTATTATCGGCTATACCCGTTTTTATCTATCAGGGACTTATCGCCATTTGTTCAGGGGCAATTAGCAAATATATTCCGCAGGAAGCGCTCGATTTATTTATTCAAGAAATGACAGCTACAGGTGGTATTATGATATTAGCAATTGGTTTGAATATTACCGGTTTAACGAAAATTCGAGTAGCCAATTTGCTGCCAAGTATTTTGTGTGTGGCGATTATTGTAGCTATTATGTTTATTGTTCAATAGATGGCGTTGCCAAGCTAGCTGTAAGGAACGAGCAATTTTTTCACTCATATTATATGTCAAATGAAGACGAGTGTTTTGCAATACTTGTGCTTCCATAAAACCTCCAATATTGACGATTCCTTTAATGGAAATGTCACCAATTGGGGGTAGTTGTTTTTTTACAGCCTTGCCAGGGAACAGTGGACCATTCTCTACTATAATGTTTCCTATGCGGTTTTTCTCACTCAAGCAGGCATCGATTGCAACAATAAATGGTGGCTCGGCTTGTGCTTGTAAATTATTAAATGTTTCTAGTAAATTTAATGCATGTAACGGCTCCTCTAACGTCCCGATAACATCAAAGGGAAATGCATAGCTTTTCAATAGCTGGCTACCGATTAATGGACCGAGTGCATCGCCTGTTGAGCGGTCTGTACCAATACAACAAAAGACTAGCTGGCTATGCTCAAAGGGAATCATTTGTAAAAAAATATCGCTTAGTTTCCATACTGCACTTGATGCTTCATAATGAATAGAATGATTATTCATTTGTTTCACTCACTTTCTAAAAATAGTAAAAGTACGTTATATTTGTGCAGTATACTCAATTTGTTAATTTCTTATACAGGGAGTGAAAAAATGGAATTATATTATTCGGCAGCAGCAACAGTCAATCTAAGGGGGCTCACACGAATTAGTCAAAAAACTTGGGATTATCTTACGAGTGAAGCGTTATGGGATTTTATTTTAATAGCCTCTATAAAAGTGATTGCAATTTTGGCTGCTTCCTATATTGCTGTTCGTGTTGGAAGGAAGATTATTGAGAAAATTTTTGTTGTACGCATGCGTTCTCCATTAAATCACTCCGAACGTCGTCAAAAAACAATATTAAAATTATTGCAAAGTGTTTTATCTTATTTAGTGTACTTTTCTGCCATTATGGGCGTTTTATCTGCCCTTGATATTCAAATTGCAGGGCTACTTGCGGGGGCTGGTATTGCAGGCTTAGCAATTGGCTTTGGTGCCCAAAGCTTAGTAAAAGATGTGATTACAGGGTTTTTTATTATTTTTGAGGATCAGTTTGGTGTAGGCGATTATATAAAAATAAACGGGGCAGAGGGAACTGTCCTGGAAATTGGTTTACGTACAACGAAGGTAAAGGGCAATACAGGTGAGCAATTTATTATTCCAAACGGTTCTATTACGAATGTAACGAACTATTCCATCAATCACTCGAAGTTTATGATTGACATGGAGTTAAATATAGATGCTGATATTGAAAAGGCAGAAAAACTCATTACTGCCTATTTAGAAAAGCTACCACAACAGCATCCAGCATTAACAAATATACCTGCCTTTTTAGGCGTTCAAAATGCGACCGATAATGAAGTAACTGTGCGCATTATAGCTGAAACATTACCATTACAGCAATGGACAATTGCTCGAACAATTCGTCAAGACGTGAAGGAGCTACTAGAGCAAAATGGTATAGTCACTCCATTCCCAAAAATGATGCTGTATGACCGTGTAATGGGACGAGAAATTGAAGGGAGAGAATAAAATTGGAAGGTAAGGCATTTGAATTAAATGATATTGTAGAAATGAAAAAGCAGCATCCATGTGGAACAAATGCATGGAAAATTATTCGCTTAGGTGCAGATATTCGCATTAAATGTGAAGGTTGTGGGCATAGCGTTATGATTCCTAGACGTGAATTTGAAAAGAAGATGAAAAAAGTAATTAAAAAAGTCGATGAACAATAATGCGGTTAGACTTTTAGGCGTATTATCAATATAATAGAAAAGGCTATTAACATAAGTAAAATGAACTGAGCATAGAAAGGTTGTGTCCTATATGGCATTAACGGCTGGAATTGTCGGTTTACCAAACGTCGGCAAATCAACATTATTTAATGCGATTACGAAGGCTGGCGCACTTGCTGCTAACTACCCATTCGCAACAATTGACCCAAACGTAGGAATCGTGGAAGTACCAGACGCACGTTTAAATAAATTAACAGAATTAGTAGAGCCTAAAAAAACTGTACCAACAGCATTTGAATTTACGGACATTGCAGGGATCGTAAAAGGTGCTTCAAAAGGTGAAGGGCTTGGTAACAAATTTTTAGCACATATTCGTGAAGTAGATGCAATTTGCCAAGTGGTACGCTGCTTTGAGGACGAAAACATTACGCACGTAGCAGGTACAGTTAATCCAATCGATGATATCGAAGTTATCAATTTAGAGCTTATTTTAGCTGATATGGAATCTGTTGAAAAACGCTTGCAGCGCGTTGCAAAAATGGCGAAGCAAAAAGATAAAGAAGCACTTATTGAAGAGCCAATCTTAGTGAAGATAAAAGAGGCGCTAGAAGCTGAAAAGCCCGCACGTGCAGCAGAGCTTTCAGACGATGAGCTAAAGGTTATTAAAGGGCTTCACTTATTAACAATCAAGCCGATGCTTTATGTTGCTAACGTATCTGAGGACGAAGTAGCAGATGCAGATAGCAACAAATATGTGCAGATGGTACGCGAATTCGCCGCAGCAGAAGGTGCTCAGGTCATTACAATTTGTGCGAAAATTGAAGAAGAAATTTCGGGCTTTGACGACGAGGAAAAAGCAATGTTTTTAGAAGAACTAGGCATTAAAGAGTCGGGCTTAGACCAATTAATCCGTGCTTCATATGACTTATTAGGACTTGCTACATACTTTACGGCTGGCGTACAAGAAGTACGTGCGTGGACGTTCCGCAAAGGCATGAAAGCACCGCAATGTGCGGGTGTGATTCACACCGACTTCGAGCGCGGCTTCATCCGTGCCGAGACGGTTGCCTACGACGACTTAGTTGAGCTAGGCTCAATGACAGCAGCAAAAGAAGCAGGCAAAGTACGTTTAGAAGGTAAGGAATATATCGTACAAGATGGCGATATTATGTTGTTCCGTTTTAATGTTTAATTGAGAGAAGCGTTCAAAAGGCCGTGCAGCTACCGGCTTTTTAAACGCTTTTTTGACTTTGATAATGAATAAAATTAGAAGGGAGATTGAAAAAAATGCAGTATGGAACACTTCCTAATTGGTTTTGGATAATTTATTACCTATTCTTATTTATAACAATAATAACTGCTCGACTATGTATTAAACAAAGAAAACTTATAGTTTTATCTGTCTTAACAATATTTTTTGCGATAACTGTTCCAATAATATCTTTTATTCATAGTATCGAACGTAAATTAGGTGAAGATGAACTTCATTATTTTATTAGTAGACTACAACAAGGTGATATTTGGACTGTATATGTTATTTTAGGGTATCTGTATATTTTAATATGGTGGGGCTGTTATTTTTATAAAAAGCAATCCAAATGATAGTTAAATTTGATTGAGAAAAAGGAAAAAGAACAGAAAGGTAATAAATATGATGCCAATTAATGCAGCTATTCTTGAATATTTAACAGCCGCCTCACTGACTTCATTTTGCTCTTTATACATCCATCTTCTTCCCCATAAAATGGCTTCTTTCGGATTTTTATATTGCCAAATTAAAATAATATATATCGGAATAAATAATATAAAGCAAAAGACAACAGCAGTCATTCACAGCCCTCCATTATACTCTCGTTTCATACACATATAGCTTTGGTAACTCGGGGTCATCCTTGACAAGTGCATCGTTTGGAAATGGACGTAACTCTTTGTACATGGCGAAATCGCCAACAGCTCCCGCGATTAATAATGCACCAGTTATCACGAGTGTGAAGCTTCCTATATAAAGACCAGCAACAGTCGGCAAAATGCCCGTTGTCCAAAAAGGGAGAAGCAAAGCCTTTTTCATTGCACTATTTGTCATTGGCTTAATTGTTGTCGCATAGGCAATACCGAGCTTTAAATTAATACCGTAATCAAGTTCCTTAAACTTTGCTCCGCCAAAAATCATAAAGCCTACTAAATGAAATACCTCGTGTAAAACGATAAAAATAATATATAAAACAGCCATTGCCAGCATTGCTAAAAGTGAAAAATTCGTTTGTCCATAAATTAATTTATATATAATAGTAAAGAAAACGATAAAGCCAATCGTTAGCCAAAAGTTAAGCCTCGCAATTTTCTTCATATTTAATTCAATTATTACAGGTTGCTTCTCTGTCACAGGACCACTCCTATATTGATAATTATTTAGAATTTAATTGGTGATAAATGAATTTAATAAATACTCCCCATTTTTTTGTGAAAAATCAAAATAAATGGCGGCATTATTTTGGCCAAAACCGACTGTTATAATATTATTTTCTAAATGATGGAATCGGTATTCTAAAATGTTGTAATCAATAGACTGCAAAAAATTTTGTTCATGCCCATTTTCGAATATAAAAATTTTTTTCTCAAAATCAATTGTCACATTAGAATCTATAATTGTTTCAAGATAACTATAATCTGAATTCACCATCGCTCGAATGATTTTCAAAGAAAGATTCATCGTTTCTCTTAATTGGTCGGAAGTAAGATTCGGTCTTTCTTCAAGCTGCTTTTTTAGCTCTTCATTTTGTTTAGTTAATACATTCAATTTATCCTCATTGTCACTGCTTGATTGTTGACTAGTGTTCTCTTTATTTGAACACCCTACTAAAATAAATAATATAATAAAAGTAATCAGTATTTTTTTCATGTTACGCCCCCTTTCGTTTTATCAAATTCTAACATATAGCCGCGCTTGGTATACATATAACTTAGGTAATTCTGGGAAGCAGATTATAAGGAGGGAACTAATTGCCCAATACAAAAGTTAATAACACATCATTCCAACAAGAGATTTTAGACATGTTACAACCTAAAATTCATGCCGTTTTACGTCATACTCGTCCACAAGAACGTGATGACCTCAAACAAGAAATTTGCTTAATGATTATTCAAACCATCCAAACAAAAAGATTCAAAGAAGCACCTTCGTTCTTTGAATTAGTAGAAACTGAAAAACTAGCTCAAAACGAGCTTTAAATCAAACATAAAAATATTTTTCACTAAGGTTGTCAAAACAATTATTTATCTCCCTTTAGATTATAGAAAGCAATCATCCTAAATAATTTAATTGCTTTTGAAAATAAATAAAAAAGACAAGAGGAATATAAAATGGCAAACTACGGTTTAACAGCAATACAAGTAGGGTTTGGAACAGGGACTCGTAAATTACAAATTCAGTGGTCAGCTACTCTACCTTACGAGGCAACATTAACAGTGACTCGTGGTGGTGACGGTCAAAGAGTATTTAGTAAGAGTTATAATCGAAGTGTGAAAAGTGATAATATTACAATTGATGTACCATGGTATGGTAAATTTAAAGTAGATTTAACATTAGCATCACCAGCTATTGGTTCACATGTGATTTACCCAACTGTGAAAATGTATGGTTCACATAATAACCCTACATTTGTTCATGTGCGGCATCCCTACAAAAAGCGAAAAACGGAGAAGCAATCGTTCTTCTTGTTGCAGTTCTTGCGGGAAGTCTCAAATTTATTGGAAGTACTATTTCTGTTTTCTTTGGTTCACAAGTATGGGATACGAGTACAGTAACATTCCCATTCCCAAAAATCGGAGATAAAATAGATGTCAATGTATCGGCTGATTCATCAGGTGGTGCAATCATCAAAACTACGTATACTGAAATTGGTTTTACTGATAAAAATGGTAATTACCAGTCCGAACGAATGTTAACAAAATTTTCTTATGTTGCATATGTACCTTGGAATTTTGCTAAATAAAAATAAAACTCCACGAGTTTATAAACTCGTGGAGTTTGCCTTTTTATACAAAAAATAATTATATATGAAATCGAATATTGAAACGAAATAAGCAAAACTAACAAATAATAATATCGGCGAATCATAACTGTAATAAATAAAGTCTTGTGAATGTAGATAAAAGAACCAAATTGTTGTAATAACGAAAAGAGAAATATCGTAAACAATACTTAGAGGGCGTTTAATCGTTTTTAAAGCGAAATTAAAAACGACAACTCTAAAGAAAACAAATAGGCATAAAAAAATAAAATAAGCAAATGTAACATAAAAAATTGATGGCTGTATTGAATCTGGTATCATTATCAGCATAAACCCCTTTAAATAGTTTGTAGTCGAACTTCAGTCAGCGTCTTACCTAGTAATCTGACTTTCGGTAATACTCGGTTGCCACTGACACGCTTGTCATATCAAACTCTGCATAAATCGTACAAACAATTTCCACCCCTCTTATTATAAGTTACTTTTATTTTTTTGAAAATAAAAGAGCAGCTATACGCTACTCTCAGTTTATTGTATATTCTAGTAGCTCATCTAATACTTGACTCAATCGTTGTTTGAAAATATATTGCACATAAATTTAAAACATGCTATAATTCAAAGATGTGAGTAATACAAGTTACTTGCTCCTTGCTCCCTATTTAGTAGGAGAGCCCAAGTCCATAAGGAGGTGCAAAACAAAGATGAGAAAGTATGAATTAATGTACATCGTACGCCCAAACATTGAAGAAGAAGCGAAGAAAGCTTTAGTAGAGCGTTTCAACGAAATCTTAACTTCAAACGGTGCTGAAATCATCGAAGCAAAAGACTGGGGTAAACGCCGTCTTGCTTACGAAATCAACGACTTCCGCGAAGGTTTCTACCAAATCGTGAAAGTAAACGCTGGTTCTCAAGCAATCGATGAGTACACTCGTTTAGCTAACATTAGCGAAGACATTATCCGTCATATCGCTGTTCGCGAAGAAGATAAATAATTTTTAACCATAATGCTGAAAAGGAGGCTGTGTACCGATGATTAACCGTGTCGTACTAGTAGGCAGACTGACAAAAGATCCAGAGCTTCGTTATACGCCAAGTGGAGTTCCTATGGCTCGCTTTACAGTCGCTGTAAACCGAACATTTTCGAACCAACAAGGTGAGCGTGAAGCTGACTTCATTGGCTGTATTGCGTGGCGTAAACAAGCCGAAAATTTAGCAAACTTTATGCGTAAAGGGAGCTTAATTGGCGTTGAAGGTCGCATTCAAACAGGTAGCTATGAAGGACAAGACGGAAAACGTGTTTATACAACAGATGTTGTAGCAGATGCAGTACAGTTCTTAGAACCACGTAGCGGTGGCGCATCACAAGGTATGCAAAATCAGCCATATGGCGGCAACAATTATGGTGGAGGGCAACAAAACTATAATAACCAGCAATATGGCGGTGCTCCTGCACAAGATCCATTTGGTTCTTATCAACAGCAGCAGCCACCACAAAATCAGCAAAATTATACACGTATGGATGAGGACCCATTTGCAAATAGCAAAGGGCCAATCGAAGTTTCAGAGGACGATTTACCGTTCTAATGCTTCACGTCCAATAGAAAAATAAACTAAAGGAGGACAACGCTAATGGCAGCACAACGTCGCGGAGGCCGCAAACGCCGTAAAGTTTGTTACTTCACTGCTAATAATATTACGCACATCGACTATAAAGATGTTGATCTTTTAAAGAAATTCATCTCTGAGCGCGGTAAAATTTTACCACGTCGCGTAACTGGTACAAGCGCGAAGTATCAACGTAAATTGACTTCAGCTATCAAAGTATCACGTATTATGGCTTTACTTCCATTCGTAGCAGAAGATAAATAAGATTATGAAAAGTACAGCATTGGTTGCAAAGCCTTTGTTGTACTTTTTTTATGCTTCCAAAGTTGTAAGAAGTGGATTGAACTTCATTTCATATATAATTCTAGAAGGTCTTTTGGAATAATTCAAAAAAACCCCTGCAGAAATTCACAGGGATTTCATTGGTAGAAGTGTTTTCAACAATGTAGAAAACTTGTGCTTCTGATAGTGATTAAGGGAGCTGGATAGTTGCTGTTAACACATTATTGCCTGAACCTAAACGTAATCTGATATTTGCTGTTGAGGCTGTGACAGTCGGATTAATCCGCATCATTATTTTTTTAGTAGCTGTCCCACTGCTATCAGCCGTTAAATTAGCTACATTAAAGTAGCCATAGGAAGATGGCCAAGAACCATCGGCATTTTGAATTTGAGAAATGCCTGTCCCATTGCTCAAATAAAATTGAACTTGTGCGTTTGTAATTGTAGTATTAGCTGCCAATTGCTGTATCACTACTTGTACTGGAAATGCTTCACCATTTTTCGGAAGTATGGCTGGCAAAATGAATTTATAGTTACCATTTGTCAGTGTTTGTGTTTCACCAGTTGATGGCTCAGGTTCTACAGGTGTTTCAGGTGTGCCAAGTAATACAGATTGTGTAATTAAATTCGTTCCATCTGTTGCTCGTAAACGAATAGTTGCATTTGTTTCTGTAACATTTGGATTGAGACGCATATGGACAGTTGTAGTTGCGATGCCATTATGATTAGCCGTAATCGTTCCAATCTCCTGATAGCCGTAGCCTGAAGGCCAAGAACCGTTTTGATTTTGAATTTGAGAAATAGCTGTCCCGCCTGCTAGATACACTTGCATTCTTAAACCTGTTACTGTTTCATTAGGTGCTAAGCCGCTGATAGCCACCGTTACATCAAATGGATTGCCAGTAGTATCTAATACAGTAGGTGTAACTAAAGTATATGTTAAAGTTGCTGGTGGACTAATCGATGAGCCGTACGAACCAGCAGCAAATGTTGATTGGTCGTACCATAGATAACCCGATGTTGGTAAGCGCCAAGGCTCAAAAGCCGGTTCTTTAGAATTTGCTGGCAATTCCATTGGTAATAATGGTGTGACAGCATCAAGCGTAACAGTTGTATTTGCTAATGTGTGATAGCTTTCTTGGGTAGCAAGCCAATGAATAATATTAACAAGTAATGTAGCATTATCGTCTGCGATAAAACCGTCATATGTTCTTTTCAGAGCGCCTGTTTCTTCATTGCGATATTTAGGTGTAATATCTTCCACAGGTGAAGAATCACCAATAAATGCAGCTTTACCATTTAATTTTTTACTGATGGCAACAAATGGTCCTTCTGCAATGCCTCCGTTGGCATAAACGCCTTGGTCAATCGCGTTATTCCATCTATTTGCTGTTGGTGTTAAGCCAGTAGGTAAATAAACGATACCTTTGGCAAGCGATGGATTGGTAATCGCTAATGTGGAGCCAGCATGAATTGATACGGCCGATACACCTGTCGTAATATCGAATGATTCATATGACGGAACAACTACATTAGCTTTTGTATGGTCTAACGCGTTATAGCGAAACTCTACACCGAACTCATTGCTTAGCCATTGTGAACTTGTGACACCAGCCATTGCACTAATCTCAGATGCAGACATATTTAATGTAGGGGTATTATATGCACCACGGCGCCAACCATTCATAATTTCACTTGAATCCCAACGATTTAAATTGCGGTCAGCATTATAGTGATCAGAGATAAAGAATACGCCACCACCTGCTTCAACAAAATCGACAATCGCTTGTTGTTCTACTGCTTTAAATGGAATTTGTGCCTCTGGTATAACGAAGACATCGTAATCATCTAAATCAGCCAATGTTAATGGCGACGTGCTTCTATGCTCTTTTACAACATACCCTTCATTCGCTAGCGCATTCGCAAAATCTGAAAAAGCGCCATCAATTACCCAATCCGATTGCCCAGCCGTTTGTCCGTGACTGTTGTCAAATAGCACTTTCATGCCATTTGGATTTGCTGGGTAAATAATGGGGGCGGGGTCATTTGGTCCCTCTGCTGTTACATAGCTCAAATCTGCGTAAAGAAAGACAATCAATCCAGTAAAAATGAGTAAAGACTTTACAAAATTTTTCATTTTTCTCCTCCTTGTTAGCTATAGATGGATACTGCGAAAAAGCTATAGTAAGTACGGCATCACCCCCTTACAAGCTTGTTGCGAATTTTATTTGATAAAAACTCAATAAATAAGATGAGTATCATCAAACCAATTAAAATCGAACCAACTTCTGACCATTTATAGCCATTCATAGCGAAAATAAGCGGCGCTCCAATGCCACCAGCACCAACTAATCCTAAAACGGCAGCATCTCGTAAATTCATATCAAATCGATAAATGACAATGGATATAAACATAGCGGATAGCTGCGGAATAATACCATAACGAATTTTTTCATAAGTAGTGCAGCCCATTGATTCCAGTGATTCTAAAATACTAGTTTCTAAATTCTCGATAACATCGACATATAACTTAGACAGCATACCAACTGATACCAAAGCCATTGTCAGCACACCTGCGAAAGGACCAGGCCCTGTTACACGAATAAACATTAAACCATAAACAATTGCAGGGACTGTTCGGATAACAATTAGTATTAATCGAACAAGAAAAGCAATTGGCTTTGCTACGATGTTGGATGCTGATAAAAAAGCAAGCGGTATAGCTAAAATCGCACCGACAATTGTTCCTAAAAAGGCAATCGCCACTGTTTCTAATAGCAAGTACGGTATGCCGTTTGTGCTCCATGTAAATAATAGCTCGGTATTCGGTGATAAAATCCCAAGCATAATATTTTTGGCAATCGAGAATCCGTTTTCTGTCATATTTGAAAGGTTAATAGCGGATAAAGACCATAGTAGAAACGCGGCTAAAATCATAATAGAGATGATGCTTTTCGTTGTATATTTTGGTTCATTGATGAGCTGTTTTTCAATTGCATGCAAAGCAATCACCTCCTACATTAATTTCTTTCTGAAATGTTCACTAAGTGTTTCAATACAAAAGACTGTTACTGCGAGCAGCAGCAAAATCATTCCGACATTTGCATAGTTGCGCCAGCCTAAGCTTTCATTTAGCAGTAAGCCGATACCACCAGCCCCAACATAACCTAAAATGGCAGCGTAGCGTACATTTCCTTCAAAGCAAAACAGCGCAGTTGAAATATAGTTAGGCAAAATTTGAGGTAATATTGCATAACGGAATGCTGAAAACGTAGAGTGCCCCATTGAATGCATTGCTTCAAAAGCCTTTAAATCTGTATTTTCAATTTGTTCATATAAAAGTTTGCCAACATAAGCGACGGTAAATAAAAAAATCGCGACCGTACCTGCCATCGTACCAATACCAAAAATGAATGTGGCGATTAAAGCGGCTACTAATGTAGGTAGGGTACGTAATAGGCTTAAGAATAACTTGCTGGCTACGACAAGCCATGTGCTTTTTATCATATTGGAAGAGGCTAAAAAAGCGATTGGTAATGCACAGACTGCTCCGAGAAGTGAGCCAAGCAAGGACATTTTAATGGTGTCAAATAACGGTTGCCATAATCGGTCTAAATAAGACCAGTTCGGTGGTATCATCTCCCCAACAATTTTCCAAAATTGATAGATACGTTCAATCAGAACAATGATACTAAAGCCTGTAATTTGGATTGAAAAATACAAGGAAAAAAGCAATAGAAGCACAATCCATGGCGCTTTGGAGCGTTTAAATGTGACTGTTTTCCCATTGCCTAATGTCATTGATTTTGTCTTTATGATGTTCAAACCATCGTCAGCTCCTCTTTCAATTTGCCGTTATAAATGAGGTTCAATACGTTTTCTGTTACAGCGCTTGCAGGGCCGTCATAGACAATTTCTCCATTGCGAATACCAATAACTCTTGTTGCATATTCGAGTGCTAACTCTACATGATGAATGTTCATAATTATCGTCATATTCAGTTCTTCATTAATTCGTTGAAAATCAGACATCACTTGTTGCGCTGTGACTGGGTCAAGTGAGGCAACAGGTTCATCTGCCAAAATAATCTGTGGTTTCTGTGCAAGCGTACGTGCTAAGGCGACACGCTGCTGCTGTCCACCTGATAATTGATCAACACGCGTAAATGACTTATCTAAAATCTTCATTTGATCAAGTGCTTCAAGTGCTTCTATTTTTTGCTGCTTTGTAAATATGCCAAGCGCTTTTCGCCAGAATGGCATGTCGGGCACAAATGATACGAGGACATTGTTTAGTGCCGACATGCGCGATACGAGATTAAAAGATTGAAAAATCATGCCGATGCCTCTGCGCAATGTACGTATTTCTTGTCCTTTCAATGTGGATACTTCTACACCATTGACTTGTAATGAACCATCCGTAATGTCGTGCATTCGATTAATGCAGCGAATCAGTGTCGATTTACCAGCACCAGATAAGCCAATGACAGCTACGTATTCTCCTTGCTCAATTTTAAGATTAATATCTTTTAATGCGACAAATCCGTTATTATAACTTTTATGTACACATTGAAATTCAATCATTGTGTTACACCTACCTTTAGATAAAAATGGGGCTGTCCAAAAAGCCGTGCATAGCCAGCATTTTGGACAGTAGCGATGATGTTTCGCAAAATATTCATATAAACAGAGAACGCCTCTTTTAAAAATGGGATGAACATTGGCTTTAGCAGCGTTATCCTTCAGTAAAAGGGAAGCGATAAAAATATTTATTTCAATGTGGTGTCAAAAAAATAGACTTTTCGGACAACTCCGCTATTGTGACATCATTAATTGCTTAATTGTTGGACTAATTGCTGTGCTTTACGTTCATTATCATAGTCAGAGTCTTTTGCGATTTGATAGCCTTCATGACTGTAAATAGAGATAACTTCTTTACCAGCATCTGAGTTAGCAATATTAATAAATGCTTGTTGCAACGCAGCCTTTAATTTGTCATCCATAATTTTGGAATGTTTACTCACGCTAATCGTATCGTTATAAATTGCCGGCATAACACCCAGTACATCTGTCTCATCCCAAATGCTTGTAGAACGTTCAAAGTCCGTTGTCCATACATCCTCAAAATCACGACGGGCATCTGCATATGTGACAAGTACATCTGTTTGACCAGCAGCTAGACGACCAAAGGCATTACCATAAGAATCCGCTTGTACAACTTTGGATAAATCCGTAATGGTCTTTTCAAACTTTTCATTTAACCATAGCGCTGGATAGATATAGCCAGCAGGTGATGAGGAAGACATGACATTCCAATTTGCACCATTTAAGTCCTCGAATGTTAAGTCCTCGCCATTGTTGACTTTTGTAGCTAGCTCTCGTCCTTTAGCTGATGGACCAGCTATTAATAATGCGCGATAAGATGTTGCTTGATCGGCTGTTGCTGTTGTTGGCTTATTATTGTTCCACTCTGTTGGATCGTCCGAATTATTGTTTAAGCCAGAGCGTGTTGCAGTTAAAATGACTTCAGCGCCATCATCATACAGCACATATGTACCACCAGGAATTAAGCCAATATCTGTTGTACCTGCAGATAATGCCTCTCCGACAGCTTCATAATTTGTACCTACTGTAATGTCTACCTTATCAACGTCATAGCCTAATGTAGCAAGCTCTGCTGTTAACAATTCTTTTAACGGCTCTGTAGCAGTAATAATTTCTTGTGGGTCACGTGATGGTACGAAAGCAATTGATAGCTTTTCCAATTTTGTTGCAGTTGCTTCTGTTGCCTGTGTATTATCTGTTGAAGAAGCATTTGTATTGGCATCATCTGTTGTAGACGATTCATCCCCTTCATTGCCATTACAAGCAACAAGTATCATACTGATTGCGAGCAAACATACCAACCAAAACATTTTTTTCATAAATTTTCCTCCTAAAATTGTTGTGCCACTCGATTATAAAAGATGAATGTAAATAAGATATTAAGGAATTACAAAGATTTAAATTTTCAAAAAGTGGAAGATAAGATTAAAATGTAGCTAATTAAGAAATGAGGTGTTTGTATGAAAAAGATTTCTGTTTTGGTGACAAGCGATATTCATGGTTATGTGATGCCGACAGACTTTTCAAACAAGTCGGTGTTACCAATGGGACTAGGGAAGCTCATGACAATTATCGAAGAGGAGCGTAAACGGAGTGCGGTATTATTAATTGATAACGGTGATTTTATACAAGGCAGTCCAATGACTTATTATGAACAAAAAGTTGATCCACATTACCATAACCAAATGATAAAAGTAGCAAATGCAATGCAATATGATGCCGCAATTTTTGGCAATCATGAATTTAATTATGGTTTACATACGGTTAAGACCATCATCGAGCAATCCCAATTTCCGTGGCTTGCAGCAAATATTAAAGATGAGAGGGGACATTACTTTACACAGCCTTCTATGATTAAGGAGATTGAAGGGATAAAGATTGCTGTTGTTGGGGTTACGACACAATTTGTGCCTTATTGGGAAGCACCAGCACATATTGCAGGGCTTATTTTTGAGGATGCTTTTACGTCGGCTCAACAGGAGATCGCTAATCTACGTGAAAAATTTGCAATAGACGTGATGATTGTCGCGTATCATGGTGGCTTTGAAGCAGATTTACAGACAGGTGAACGGTTAGAGGAATCACGAGAAAATATTGGCTATCAGCTTTGTCAAGAAATAGAAGGAGTAGATGTTGTCATTACTGGACACCAGCACAGGGAGTTAGCGTTACATTTATTTGGAAAAGCTGTTGTACAATCAGGAACGAAAGGGATTTGCCTTGGCAAAGTGGAGTTGCTATTCAATAATGAAGGCATTTTACAGCGCACATCACCTAGCCTAATTTATTTGGATGAAACGATTCCATTAAATGTAGAGATTGAAAATATCATTACCCCTTTATATGAAAAAACGGAGAAATGGCTGGATCAGCGCATTGGCAAAATCACAGGGAGTTTAGCTATCCATGACACATTTGAAGCGCGTCTTAAGGGACACTCTTATGTGGAATTGGTTAATCGGGTGCAAATGGAAGTAACGGGTGCTTCGATTTCTTGCGCCTCGATTTTTAATGATACATGTGCAGGCTTTCAAAATGATGTAACGATGCGCGATATTGTCACAAACTATATTTATCCAAATACGTTGAAGGTATTATCCGTTGAAGGCAGGTATATCGTCGCGGCATTAGAGCAATCCGCTACTTATTTTACAATGGAAAATGACAAGCCTACTATTAGTGAAGCATTTAAATATCCTAAGGAGCAGCCATATAATTATGATTTGTGGAGTGGCATCGACTACACAATTGATTTAACAAAGCCTGCTGGTCAACGTGTTGTTTCTGTGTTTTTCCAAGGTCAGCCACTGCAATTGAGTCAACACTATCATGTTGTGATGAATAGTTACCGAGCGACAGGTGCAGGAAATTTTGATTATTTTAAAACGTGTCCGGTTGTCAAAGATATCCAAACGGATATGACGGAGTTACTTGCGGACTATTTTACAAAGCACGACACGGTGGAAGCGAAACCGATGACGAATATGCGTATGATTTATCGTAATTAACCATGAAGGAGGCTTTACAGATGCTTCAAAAATGAACAACAAAAAGAGAGAAAAGGCTATCCGCAGCAATAGGTATTGGAAGTGGGCTGTGTTTTTCCATCATGATAGAAGCAATGGCTACATTGTATGCATGTCGCCATTGAAAGGTAACATTTTGCTAAAAGGCAAAGCATTGAAAGTATACAGACGTTATAAAAAACTAATGTCTGTAAATAAAAATGGGTGGATTACTTGTACACAATTTGCATAGAATACTTGGCTTATCGCTGTTAATATAGCTGATATTTAATAAAGTAAATTTTCCTATTTTGTACATATTCTTTTCGACTTTCATTTGATTAAATCTCCCTATGTAAAAATTAAAAAACTTCGCCTCAAAAAGAGACGGAGTTTTTTGGTTCAACTCTACTTGTTAATCCACTTTATATTAGAATGGCAGCTGCTGTTTATACATGCTTTTGATTCTTTATAAAATCTTCTAGATAACTTCAAATCGCTGCTTGTATTGCTTCATAACAACCAACAAATCTCTGGAATAATTAACTATTTTATTACTTCTAATTACGGAATTTCACATCTCTATTTAGTGTGTAAAAATTAGAATATTCCATTAATATTTCTTTTTAAACCAATCACACGTTCGTTTTCGTACTTTGTTTGTAGCATAAAAAAATGATACAATAGAATAATGAGAAAGTGGAACGCTAATAGTTAGCGTCTTTACTTACATACTTATTTAATATGCAAAAGTTTTGATGATAGAAGGAAGGTTCTTCATGCCGAATAATCAAACGAAAAAATTAGTGCAAGGAAGTATGGCTGTTGCATTATTTACAATTATTATACTACTTGCTTTTTACGTACCCGTCGTCAATATTGTAGCAATGGTATTTGCTTTATTACCAATAGCATGGTTTACAGCTCTTCACGATAGGAAGGACTCTGTAATTGTTGTAATTGCTGCAACCCTCGTAGCAACATTATTTGGTGGTATTATGATACTGCTTTTAGCCCTTGTCTTTGTAATCGTAGGCTTTGTAATAGGGGATGCGATTCGAACGAAAAAAAGCAAAATATATTTGTTTATGTCTACAGGAACAGCTTTATTATTTACCTTTGCTCTTCAATATGTAGTATTAGTTAAATTTTTTGAAACAGATTTTATAAAAGAATCAATGAATATGGCAAAAGCAAGCTATGAGCAATCACTAAAACTTGCGGAACAGCTTCCAATGCAACAATCGCTTACAACTGAAAATCTAGAGGAAGTATTTCGAATGATGGAGGCAGCATTACCATCTACAATCATACTGTCCGCTTTTATATTGGCATTTGTACTCATATCCATCAACTTGCCGCTATTAAAGCGCTTTGGGATTGATGTACCGAAATTTGCATCCTTTAAAATGATGCGTTTGCCAAGAGCTGTGCTGTGGTATTACTTAATCGTTCTTTCTATTAATTTATTTGTGCAACCAGAAGTAGGAACATTTTTATATGTTGCTGTACTTAATGCCTCTGTTGTACTGTGGTTACTATTAACGCTGCAAGGTTTATCGTTTATCTTTTTCCTATTAGATGAATACAAATCGCCGGGCTTTTTAAAAGGTCTAGTTGTGCTGATTGCATTGCCGCTCTATTCATTTATTATTTTGCTCGGTATTATCGATTTGGGCTTTAATATACGTGAGTATATGAAGGATAAAATCCAGAAAAAATAAGGAGCTGTTGACAATGGATATGTTTAGAAAACGATTAATTCGCTATCCGCTTTTTCTTATATCTTTGTTAGTGCTAGTGGCAGCTATCTTATTATTTTTATGGAATGTGTGGGTAGCGCTTGCCTATATTTTAGTAGCACTAGGCGGACTATTTTACGTTTGGAAAATGGAAAAGACAGCGTATATTGAGACAGAAAAGCATATTGAAAAGCTTTCCTTTCGAATGAAAAAGGTGGGAGAGGAAGCCTTTTTGGAATTGCCGATAGGGATTGTACTTATTAATAAGGATTACAATATCGAATGGGCAAATCCATTTATGCTAAATATTTTGAACAGAGATTCATTAATTGGGGAAGAGCTGTTTACGATTTCTGAGGAGCTGTATAGCATTATGCAGCCAGAGGAGAAGCGAGAGCTGACGGTGACAATTGATGAACGTAAATATCGAACCTACTATAAAGAAACAGAAAAGCTATTGTATTTCTTTGATGTGACAGAGCAAGTAGAGATTGAAACACAATATTTTGCGGATCGCACAGTTATTGCTGTTTTATTTATCGACAACTATGATGAGCTAACACAGGCAATGGATGACCAAACGCGTAGCTTAACAAATACAATGGTTACATCGATTGTTAATGAATGGGCAGCAAATTATGGAATTTATGTGAAACGGGTATCTTCTGATCGTTTTTTAGCCGTGCTAAATGAATCTATTTTATCTGAGCTTGAAGTAAAGAAATTTGCGATTTTAGATACGATTAGAGAGCGTACCTTGCAAAAAAACATGTCGCTAACACTTAGTATTGGTGTTGGTGCAGGTTCCTCCTCATTGGTCGAATTAGGAGAGCTAGCACAGTCTAGCTTAGACTTAGTATTAGGGCGAGGTGGCGACCAAGTAGCAATCAAACAGCCAAGTGGAAAATTGCGTTTCTATGGAGGGAAAACGAACCCTGTTGAAAAGCGCACACGTGTAAGAGCTCGTGTTATTTCACATGCGCTAAGGGATTTAATCCAAGAAAGTGACCAAGTATTCATTATGGGACATAAGCAACCTGATATGGATGCAATTGGTGCGGCAATTGGTGTACGCAAAATGGCGCAAATGAATAAAATTGATGGCTATATTGTCGTTAATTTTGATGATTTATATGGCAGTGTGCAGCGACTCATGACGGAAATCGCTGATAAGTCTGATTTTTATCAACATTTTATTTCGCCAGAGGAAGCATTAGCTAAAATGACACCAAAATCATTATTAGTTATTGTTGACACACATAAGCCGAGCTTAACTATTGATGAACGCCTATTTAATAAAGTAGATAAAGTCATTGTCATAGACCATCACCGTCGAGGGGAGGAGTTTGTGACGAATCCGACACTTGTTTACATGGAGCCATATGCATCTTCGACAGCCGAGCTTGTAACAGAGCTGCTAGAGTACCAGCCAAAAAACGAGAAGATTACCCCATTAGAGGCAACGGCGTTATTATCTGGCATTATTGTTGATACGAAAAGCTTTACGCTACGAACGGGTGCACGAACATTTGAGGCGGCCTCTTATTTAAGGACACATGGAGCCGATACTATTTTAGTGCAGCAGCTATTAAAAGAGGACGTCGATACGTATATCGAACGCTCAAAAATCGTGCAAACAGTTAAATTCGCCTTTCCGGGCATTGCAATTGCTAACGGGGAAGATGGGCGTGTTTATGATTCGGTAATTATCGCTCAAACAGCAGATATTTTATTGACAATGAAAGATGTATCAGCTTCCTTTGTGATTGCACACCGAGCAGATGGCTTAATCGGAATAAGCGCTAGGTCATTAGGTGAAACGAATGTCCAGCTCGTTATGGAAAAGCTTGGTGGCGGAGGACATTTAACGAATGCGGCAGCGCAAGTGGAGGCACATTCAATAGATGAAGTAAGAAATTATTTAATGGATGCTATTGCAGAAGTAATGGAAGGGAGTAATGAATAATGAAAGTTGTATTTTTAAAGGATGTAAAAGGTAAAGGAAAAAAAGGTGAAATTAAAAATGTAGCAGATGGCTATGCACAAAACTTTTTAATTAAAAATGGTTATGCAGTAGAGGCTAACAATCAAGCATTAAGCCAATTAGAAGGTCAAAAAAGATTGGAAGAAAAAAATGCAGCTGCGGAGCTACAAGCAGCAAAAGATTTGAAAGATAAAATCGAAGCATTGGAAGTAGTAATTAAAGCGAAGTCAGGAGAAGGCGGACGCCTTTTCGGTTCTGTATCAACAAAGCAAATTGCAGATGAATTGCAGAAAGCACATAATATTAAAATTGATAAACGAAAAATGGAGTGCAACGACGGTATTCGCTCTTTAGGTTATACGAATATACCAGTAAAGCTTCACCAAGAAGTAAAGGCTACATTGAAAGTACATGTTATTGCTGAATAAGGAGAGCAGTTAGATGAACGAATCTATGATAGACCGTGTACCGCCGCATAATCATGAGGCAGAGCAATCGGTTATTGGTGCGATATTTCTCGAGCCGCAAGCACTGATTACAGCATCCGAAATTTTAATACCGGAAGATTTTTATCGTCGTGCACATCAAATTATTTTCCAAACAATGCTGACATTAAGCGATCAAGGAAAGGCGATAGATGTCGTTACTGTTACAGAGGAGCTTTCCGTAAAAAAAGAGCTAGAGGATGTCGGTGGTCTATCGTATATTTCTGAGCTAGCGAATGCCGTACCAACTGCTGCGAATATCGCACATTATGCAAAAATCGTAGAAGAGAAGGCATTGTTGCGTCGTTTAATTAGTGTGGCAACGAAAATCGTGCAGGATGGCTATACGCGTGAAGATGAGGTAGAAGCATTATTAGCTGAAGCTGAGAAAAAAATGATGGAAGTAGCCAACCGAAAAAATGCGGGTGACTTTAAACATGTAAAGGATGTTCTTGTCGACACATTTGATAATATAGAGAAATTGCAGTCAAGACAAGGCGATGTAACAGGTATCCCAACAGGCTTCCGTGATTTAGATAATATTACAGCCGGATTCCAACGTAATGACTTAATAATCGTAGCGGCACGTCCATCTGTAGGGAAAACTGCCTTTGCATTAAATGTCGCACAAAGTGTCGCGGTACAGGCACGCGAAAATGTAGCAATCTTCTCCTTAGAGATGGGGGCAGATCAGCTCGTTATGCGTATGCTTTGTGCAGAGGGAAATATCGATGCACAGGCATTGCGTACAGGTGCACTTTCAGCAGAGGATTGGGGTAAGCTTACAATGGCGATGGGTAGCCTTTCGAGCTCTGGTATTTTTATTGATGATACACCGGGTGTACGCATTAATGAAATTCGTGCGAAATGTCGCCGTTTAGCTCAGGAGCATGGGCTTGGTATGATTTTAATCGACTATTTACAGCTTATCCAAGGTAGTGGGCGTCCAGGAGAAAACCGTCAACAGGAAGTATCGGAGATATCACGTTCTTTAAAGGGGCTTGCGCGTGAATTAAAGGTTCCTGTCATTGCATTATCACAGCTATCTCGTGGTGTAGAGCAACGTCAAGATAAGCGACCAATGATGAGTGACTTACGTGAATCTGGTTCGATTGAGCAAGACGCTGATATTGTCGCATTCCTTTATCGTGACGACTACTATGACCGAGAATCTGAAAGTAAAAATATGATTGAAATTATTATCGCAAAGCAACGTAACGGTCCAACCGGAACGGTGACACTAGCATTTAAAAAGGAATTCAATAAATTCCTCAATGTGGACTGGTCGCAATATGAAGCACCTCCAGAATACTAATTTATCAGGCGTGTTGATTATGAAAATATTGAATATTAATGCGTGTGTTTTAAGGTAGAGAATGCACTGTTAATAAAGGATTTACTTGTTGATTGGAGTGCAGAGGGCGAGTGCTCCTGCGATTACTCATCGCAAAGCAAAGCCTTCCAGCAGGACAAAGTATAGGGAGGCTAAAACCGCCTCGTCCTGCGGCAACGCCTCCATTACCAACATCCTGTTGGCCTCACGCTGAAAATCCATTTATTTTGGTGACAACCGAAATAAATTAGTTGAAGCCGTGCCTACAGAAAGCGTCCCCCACAACGGAAATCAACAAATTTCCTAGGCTCTTTTTGTAAAATAAAGGATAATCAATACACCTGCTAATTTATATTATGAAACTCCTACTTTTTTATAAAGTTTAGCAATTTAAAAAGTCGATTTGTATCACAAAAGTTTTGTAGCAAATCGGCTTTTTTCTGTGCCCTATTCCAAAAGCAACCTCGCTCTACAAGTGCATTGAAAAATTGATTTTCACTTCTTACTTTAACTTCAAATAAAGTCTGCTAAAGTCAATGGGGCTGTCCAAAAAGCCGTGTATAGCCAGCATTTTGGACAGTAGCGATGATGTTTCACAAAATGTTGATTCATATAAACAGAAAACGCCTCTTTTAAAAATGGGATGAACATTGGTTTTATCAGTGTTATCCCTCTGTAAAAGGGAAGCGATGAAAACATTTATTTCAATGCGGTGTCAAAACAAAATGGACTTTTCGGACAACTCCTTCCTCTTATTTTATCTAATGATATCTTTGCTCGAACATTATTAATAATGTCCCCAAAAAATAGGTAAAGCCCTGATTTTGGGGCAACTCCGTATAATTGGAATGTAACAAAGTTTTCGAAATAATACAGTTTCATTACAAAATAACTAAACAGTTCAAATGGACTAAAAAGTATGTTAAAGTGTAAAAGTGTGATTTTACACTGAAAATAGTCCTATATGTATTTAGGAGAGATTTTGGAAGGGGCTTTACAATGAGTTCGAAATGGAATACAGCAAAAGACGCTCATAGACAGCTAAATAGCCTAGTAAAAAAACCATCTACAAAAATTAAAAAAGTAGCAGTAACCGCTTTATTGCTTTCTACATTAGTGATACCCTTTGGTTTTATTAAAGAAGCCGAGGCAAATGCTACATTTAGTAAGATATATCATATATATGCAAATAAAGATTACATAGGCGCTGTCTCAAATCCTCAAGCAGTTGAAGAGCTGCTTGCTAAAAAAGAACAGCAAGCAAGTAGACAATATGTTGGAATAGCGATTGATGCACATTCCAATATTGAAATCATCCCAGAGCAGGTGTTTGAAGCAAATGCTAATGATGGAGAAACATTAGCAAAGCTAGAGGCTGCTTTAGTTGTAGAAGCAGACGCTCATTCATTGGTTGTTGATGGAGAAACAATCGCTTACGTAGAAAGTGCAGAAGCTCTTGAACAAGTACAGAAGCAATTAAAGCTTCAATATGTATCTGAAGGGGAGCTAGAAGCACTTAATCAGCCTACTACTGCTCAATTACCCGCTTTACAGGATGATGAAACACGTATAGTAGAAATTTCTTTATCTGCTGAAATAAATGGTGAGGAAACGAAAGTAACACCAAATGAAATTTTAAATGTTGATGAAGCAGTTCAGCTTTTACAAACAGGAATGCTTGAACAACAAAAATATGTCATTGAGTCGGGTGATGTATTAGGCTCTATTGCAAAGGAGCACAGCCTAACAATTGCTGAGCTAATGGAGCTTAATCCAGGAATTGATACATCGACTGTTTTACAAATTGGTCAAGAATTAAATGTGACGGTTAATAAGCCATTTGTTACAGTAAAAATTGTTGAAGAAAAATTCAAAGTAGAAGCAATCGACCATGCTAAAATTGTTGAAGAAGATGAAACAATGCTTAAAGGTGAAAAAGTAGTGAAGCAAGAAGGTGCAGATGGTAAAAAAGAGGTAACCTACTTAATTACTACGGAAAATGGTAGACGCACAGAGCGCGCTGTTAAAGATGAAAACGTTATTTCGGAGCCTTCGAGTCGTGTTGTAGTTGTAGGTACAAAGGTAATCCCATCACGCGGTACAGGCACATTTGCATGGCCTACAAACGGCGGCTATATTTCTAGTCATATGGGCAGTCGTTGGGGGGAATTCCACCGTGGTATTGATATCGCACGCCCATCTAACTATACAATAAAAGCATCTGATAATGGTGTTGTAACATTTACAGGCTGGGACGGCACATATGGCAATAAAATTGTGATTAATCATAATAATGGCTATGAAACAGTTTATGCACATCTTTCACAAATTGATGTAACAGTTGGACAAGTTGTTGCACAAGGCTCATCAATTGGTATTATGGGCTCAACAGGTAACTCAACAGGCACACATTTGCATTTTGAAGTGCATCAAAATGGCTCAGTAGTCAATCCATTATCATATTTAAAATAATAAAAACTGTAGGAAATCAAATTCCTACAGTTTTTTTATTATAGTTACAATGCTATTATTTTTCGACAAAATCAATTATTTCTCGGGAAATAATTTTGGGCAATTTTCAAAATGAAATATCTGTTTAATGCGCGAAATCGCAAAGCATGGTACAGTAAAATGAAGGAGTTTTTTTAGAAACCTTCCTATATACTATTTTGAATATTAGAATCGTAAATATAGATAAAGTGAGTCTTCAATCAGTGGGGGCCTTATCCCCACTGATTGGTAGTTTCACCAGTCGGGTTTTTACAGGCTGTTGGATTCCCCACTTTAACACCTTGGTTTTACCTGCTGTTTTGAAGTGGGGGTCTCACAGCCTGTTAATACGGGATAAATGAACATTCCAAAAGTGAAAGGACGATATAGATGGAAAAAACAATTTTAGTTGTAGATGATGAAAAGCCGATTGCAGATATTTTGCAATTTAACTTAATTAAAGAGGGGTACCGCGTTATTTGTGCCTATGATGGTGATGAGGCGCTGCAAAAGGTCGAGGAAGAGCAGCCGGATTTAATGCTTTTAGATATTATGCTACCAAAGCGTGATGGGATGGAAGTTTGCCGAGAGGTGCGAAAGAAATATAATTTCCCTATCATTATGTTAACAGCAAAAGGCTCGGAAATTGATAAAGTGCTTGGTCTTGAGATGGGTGCGGATGATTATGTGACGAAGCCATTTAGCACAAGAGAGCTAATTGCACGTGTAAAAGCGAATATGCGACGTCTAAATGTAATTGCACAAGCGGAGGAATCTGTAGAGGAAACGAACAACATCGTTGTAGGTTCTTTAACGATTCAGCCAGATGCTTACTTAGTATTGAAGCGCGATGAAGCAATTGAGTTAACACATCGTGAATTTGAATTGCTTCACTATTTAGCGAAGCATATTGGGCAAGTAATGACACGTGAGCATTTATTGCAAACGGTATGGGGCTATGATTATTTTGGAGATGTGCGAACAGTGGATGTAACGATTCGCCGACTACGTGAGAAAATTGAGGACAATCCTAGCCATCCTACATGGATTGTGACACGTCGAGGGGTAGGCTATTATTTACGAAATCCTGAACAGGAGTAAAAAAAATGCAAAAAGTAGGTTTTTTTAAATCTATTCACGTAAAGCTTGTTTTAATTTATATTTTATTAATTATTATTGCTTTGCAAATTATCGGGCTGTACTTTTCAAGAGAGCTAGAGCAAAACTTAAAAACAAGCTTTCAGGAATCGATTTTTCAGCGTATTGACCTTGTTCAATATAGCATTCGTGAAGAAATTTTACGTGAACGCAATGATACATCACCACAATTAGAGGAAAGCTTAAGCTCCTTATTGCGTGAATTTTCCACTGGTGATATTTCATCACGCGATATTAAGGAAATTCGCGTAATTGACCATCGCAATCGAATATTAGCAACATCAGAAAGCAATAACCAATCGATTGTTGGGCAACCCTCCACTGACGAGCTTGTACGTAAAGCAATGGCTGCCGAAACATTGATAGATATGATTTACTATGATAACAAAACAAGTAAGCGTATTTGGGTGTTAGCCAAACCTGTTTTAGATACGGTAGGACCTGATGGCGAAGTAATCGGTATGATTTATATTGAATCAAATATTGAAAAAGTGTTTGAACAAATGAGTGATATAAATCGTATTTTTGCAGCGGGAACGGCAATGTCCCTTATTATTACAGTTATATTGGGAATTTTAATTGCTCGTACAATTACGCGCCCGATTTCTGATATGCGTAAGCAGGCACAGGCGATGGCGAAGGGGAATTTCTCGCGCAAAGTTCGTGTTTACGGTACGGATGAAATTGGTCAGCTCGCTATTGCCTTCAATCACTTAACGAATCGCTTGCAGGAGGCGCAATCTACAACTGAGGCAGAACGTCGTAAGCTTGCAACCGTACTTAGTAATATGACAGATGGTGTTATTGCCACAGATCGTAAGGGGAAAGTAATTTTAATTAATGAACCGGCATTGAATTTATTACATGTTACGAGTGAGGCGATGTTGAATCGACCGATTGCGTCAGTGCTGGGCTTAGACCAAAATTACAGCTTTGAAGATTTAATTCATATGAAGGAGCCGCTGAATCTAAATTTTAGCACACAGGAGGCACCTTATATTTTGCGTGCTAATTTCTCGGTTATTCAAAAGGAAACGGGCTTTGTCAACGGGTTAATTACCGTATTACACGATATTACGGAGCAAGAAAAAATAGATATGGAGCGACGCGAATTTGTATCGAATGTTTCGCATGAACTACGCACGCCATTGACGACGATGCGAAGCTATTTAGAGGCGCTTGCAGACGGTGCATGGCGCGATGAAAATATCGCACCAACATTTTTAAATGTAACGCAAACGGAAACAGAGCGTATGATTCGTTTAGTCAATGATTTATTGCAGCTTTCTAGAATGGATAGTCAAGACTATGATTTAAAAAAGGAATTTGTAGAGTTTAATAAGTTTTTACATCGCATTATCGATCGTTTTGAAATGTCAAAATCTCAAAACGTTACATTTGTGCGCCTATTGCCGAAAACAAGCTATTTTGTAGAAATTGACACCGATAAATTAACACAAGTAATTGATAATATTATTTCCAATGCTTTGAAGTATTCTCCAGATGGCGGAAATATTCGTTTTGGTTTTACCGTGCATGATAATATACTTACAGTTATGGTTTCCGACGATGGAATGGGTATTCCCAAAGAAAATTTAACGCGCATTTTTGAACGCTTCTATCGTGTAGACCGTGCACGTGCTCGCTCAATGGGGGGCACAGGCTTGGGGCTTGCTATTGCGAAGGATATGATAGCGGCACACGGCGGGAGAATTTGGGCAGAGAGCGAGGAAGGCAAGGGTACAACTATTTTCTTCACACTACCATGTGAATTAAATGAAGAGGAGGAATGGGAGTGAAATATATTGAGCATATAAAATCAGTTATCCTATTCCTACTCATCGCACTTAGTATGACATTAACTTTTTTAACATGGAGCTATAAACCGAAGTATCAAACAATAGAGGATATACAGGTTGAGCATGTAACTCTTGGAGAACAAAAAGCACTTAATAAAGTAATAAAGCCATATCGTTTACTATTTAAAGGTGAGGAAAATTTCACAGGAACTACATCTAGTGCAGTGATTGATACGTTGATGAGTGAGCTTTCTCAGATGGAAGCAAATGATTTAACGTTAATTAATCATAATTTAGCAGAAGAAAAACTAAATGAAATGCTAAGAGCTCCAAATCGCATGACATTATTTTTCCAAGCGGATATACCTATGCCTACATTCGCTTCTATTTTGCCATTCCATGATAAAGAAGACATACCTGAAATGACCTTTGACCGTGTCATTATTGATTGGAGCAGTCTTGCGATAACAGATCAATTGCAGTTTTTATTTATCAACACAGACAATCGTACATTGCATCGCTCTTTTGTGAGGGTACCTGATAAAATAAACTTTAAGAGAAATATTATTGATCGTGCAGTAATATTGGACAGCTACATGGAAATAGAGCGCCCTGGCGCAACATCATTATATGTTTTAATGAATCCGACAGAGATTGTTCCATACACGTATTTGGTAGAATCAATTTCATCCGAGCGATTAAAAAAAATATTATTTACAGACCCAAATATCGTGCAACGCAATATAGAAAGTGCATACTCTGAAAAATATACGGATGCCATGTCACTTATGACATTAGATACACTAACGCAATCAGTTCACTATGTTTATCCTGCAGCTGAAAGCATCTCACCAATTGCAGCATCTGTTTTACTAAAGGACAGCTTAGATTTTCTGAATGAGCATGGTGGAATTACTGCCGATTACCGTTTTGCAGCAATGAATTATCAAAAGCATATAATCGACTATCAAATGTTTTTCAAAGACCTTCCTGTTTATAGTGATACGACTACAACACGTATTTCTACAACATGGGGAGATAATCGTATTTTCCGTTATCGCAGACCTTATTATGTGCTTGATATGATTATTCCTGATGACAAAGCTGCAAAAGAATTAGCATCGGGGCCACGGACGATTGAACATATTCAAACCAATTTAAAAAAGGATTTGAAGGAAATAGAGGATTTAGTAATTGGTTATTATTTAGTGCATGATGCAGGCGCGCAACTATTTACGTTAGAACCAAGCTGGTTTATGCTGACGACAAATGGCTGGGGACGTCTCACGTTGGAGCGAGTAGGAGGTAGTGAATATGGATTGGAATAAAACAAAATCTATATTCATCTTTGTCTTTTTAATTCTGAATATTTTCCTCTATTCGCAGTATGTAAAGAACTACAAGGAAAATCAAAATGTAGAGGTACTCGGGGAAAAAAATATAGAGGCTAAATTAAAGGATGACAATATTACGTATGCAGCTTTGCCTAATAACGTCGAAAAAGCGGCCTATATATCTGGCAAAGTAAAGCTTTTTAACACCTCAGATGCACTGCAAGGAATAAATGAAATGTACCGAGTAGAAGATGAGGATACGCTCATTGTGACGTTCCAAAAGCCTATTAAGCTACGTAATATGGAACAATCAGGATTTCAAGAGTTTATCCAACAGTATATAAATGCAGGTGCTTCCTATACCTTGTGGGATATTAATCGTGAGGAAGGAACTGCAATTTACTTTCAACGTATGAATGACCGGACCCTTTACTATTCATTAAAAGGTCTTGTGAAAGTTTATTTCACCGAGCAAGGCGAGGTTTATAAATATGAGCAAACAATGCTTGAGCAGCTAGGAGAATTAGAGCAACAAAAAAATTTGCTGCCACCAATTCAAATTATTCAAGTATTGTATGCGCGCAATTTTATTAAGCCGAATTCACATATTACGAGCATGAAGCTAGGCTATTCAACATTGTTCCAATTTACGCAAACACAAGTATTCGCACCGACATGGGAAGTACGTGTTCAAACGCAGGAAGGAACAAGTGAAGAATTTTTCGTCAATGCGGTTGAAGGAAAAGTGGTTGATATGCAGCTCGATGTAAAAGCAGTAGAGGAAGAAGAATAAGGGGTTTTGACGATGCGATTTAGTGTTTTAGCTAGCGGCAGTACAGGTAATGCTATTTATGTAGAAAATGATGAGCATGCCTTTTTAGTAGATGTCGGCCTAAGCGGCAAAAAAATGGAGCAGCTTTTCGCTAAAATTGACCGTGATATGAAAAAGCTATCAGGTATTTTAGTAACTCATGAGCATAGCGACCATATTAAAGGTTTGGGGGTTGTCGCACGAAAATATAATGTTCCGATTTATGCCAATGAAAAAACATGGGCAGCAATGGATATGAGCATAGGCAATATTCCAACCGATTTACGCTTCCAATTTGATATGGAGACGATGAAATCATTCGGCACACTGGATATTCAGTCATTTGCTGTGTCTCATGATGCCGCTGATCCGATGTTTTATGTCTTCCATGAGGAAGGGCGCAAGCTAGCTGTTATGACAGATACGGGCTATGTGAGCGACCGTATGAAAGGCCATATTCGTGGAGCAGATGCTTTCGTTTTTGAAAGCAATCATGATATCGGTATGCTTCAAATGGGACGTTATCCATGGAGCATTAAACGGCGAATTTTAAGCGATGTGGGACATGTTTCAAATGAGGATGCAGCTGTTGCAATGAGCGAGGTTGTTTTCGAAAAGCCAACGCAAATTTATTTATCTCATTTAAGTAAAGACAATAATATGAAGGATTTAGCACGCATGAGCGTTTCACAAACATTGCAATCATGTGGCATTATTACAGGTGAATTCGTCCACTTACATGACACCGATGCAGAGGAGCCAACGAAGTTAGTAACTGTATAAAGAGAAGCGTCAAAAAGCCGTGCAGTAGCGGACCTTTTTGACGTTTTTGTTTGGTGTAAGAGGGAAAGGATACCGCCGAATTCAATGTTTTGAACTTTCGAAAAACCCCATTTGCTGAAAGATAATACTGCTAAAGTCAATGTTTAAAACTATAAAAAAATCCACTAACCCTTCTCCACAAAGTAAAATTTTAAAAAAACACCACCGAAAGCGTATAAAATGCCGGCCACTGCACGACATTTTATACGCAACATTTTTATTGCAGTTTTAATTAATTTTCATCTAATTTTAATGTTTCATGTGTATGCTAATAATAACAAATGAACGAAAGGAAGATTTCGATGACGAATTTCGATGAGCATAACACGGAACAAGAACAACTAACACCGCTACAAGAGCGTTTACGTCGAGAAGAATTAGAGGCGCAGAAAAAGCGCAATAAAAAGAACAATGGGGGAAGCAAAGTAGGCTATTTTATGAGTGGACTATCCGGTATTATTGTCGGGGCGCTACTCGTATGGCTTATGTTGCCCTCACTTGTAGGGCAACTGCCTGGCACAGAATCAGCAAATCAAACAGCTGATTCAAGTAACACAAAGATTCAGCAAACTGTAACGGAAGTATCATCGGATGTGACGACCGCAGTAGAGCAAGTATCTGAAGCAGTTGTCGGTATAACAAACATCCAAGAAGTATCTAGTTTTTGGAACCAATCCGTTTCTTCACAAGAAGCAGGAAGTGGCTCTGGTGTTATTTATAAAATTGCTGAAGATAAAGCCTTTATTGTAACGAATTATCATGTCATTGAGGGCGCTCAGCAATTAGAAGTAACTTTAGCGGACGGTACTAAAGAGGAGGCACAGCTTGTCGGTAGCGATATTTGGACAGATTTAGCAGTTGTTGCGATTGATAGCAAAAATGTTACTGCTACTGCTAAATTCGGCGACTCTGACGCATTAAAGCAAGGTGAAACAGTTATCGCAATCGGCAATCCACTAGGCTTAGAATTTTATGGCTCTGTAACGAGAGGAATCGTATCCGGAAAAGACCGCTCAGTACCAGTTGATTTAAACAATGACGGTCAGGAAGACTGGCAAACGGAAGTATTGCAAACAGACGCAGCTATCAATCCCGGTAATAGTGGTGGTGCTCTAATTAATATTGCGGGTGAGTTAGTCGGCATTAACTCAATGAAAATTGCCCAATCTTCTGTCGAAGGCTTAGGCTTTTCAATTCCGATTAATTCAGCTATTCCAATTATCGAAGAATTAGAGCAACATGGCGAAGTAAAGCGTCCAGCGATGGGGGTATCACTTCTTGATTTAACGGAAGTGCCAGCCTTCTATCAACAACAAACATTAAAAATACCAGAAGAAATCACAACTGGTGTAGTTGTAACAGACGTAGTGCGCGGCTCAGCAGCAGAAACAGCAGGTGTGCAACAATATGATGTCATCGTAGAAATGGACGGCAAAAAAATTGAAAATGCCATCGAGCTACGCAAGCATTTATACAATGAAAAAGAAGTTGGCGATACATTACAGCTAAAGGTATATCGCCAAGGAGAAATTGTAGAATTACAATTAACATTAAACAACAGTGCAACGCTATAACTGTGGATAACTACAAGCATCGTCATACACAACAAGTAGGAAAGAAAGTGCGTTCTTTCCTACTTGTTTTTTCTTTGCTACAATAGATTGTGGATAACATTGTGGAGAATGTGTATAAGTTTGTGGAAATTTCAGATTATTGGAGGCGACAAAAAATGAAAAAATTTAGCTGCGAAACTCATATAGATCATGCCTTAGACATGTTTGTAGCAGAGTGTGAAGATTTTCCCATTATGGATAAACTAAATAATAACGAAAAGTTATCCACAAAATGTGACTACTGTGAAGAGCAAGCTATATATATTGTATCAAGTAAATAACTTTACACAATATATTGAAATGACTTGTTGATATGTGGATAACTTTTGTGGATAAGATGTTTGTAAATGAATTGTAAAGGTGGATAAGCTGTGAATATAACAATCATTTCTGTAGGCAAGCTAAAAGAAAAATACTTAAAAATGGGCATAGACGAATACGCTAAACGTCTAAGCAGCTACGCAAAAATCGACTTCATCGAAGTACCTGACGAAAAAGCCCCCGAACAGCTATCAGACGCCGAAATGGAGCTCGTCAAAAAAAAGGAAGGCGAACGCATCCTCTCAAAAATTCAAGACGGCACTCACGTAATCGCCCTCGCCCTCGACGGCAAAATGAAAACAAGCGAAGAAATGGCCACCGACCTCGACGCTTTGATGACATACGGCAAAAGCAAGGTCGCCTTCGTCATTGGCGGGTCACTCGGCTTGCACACAGATGTGCTAAAGCGCGCAGACGAAAAGCTCTGCTTCGGCAAAATGACCCTACCCCACCAGCTAATGAAGCTCGTACTAGTTGAGCAGATTTATCGGAGTTTTAGGATTATTAAGGGTGAGCCTTATCATAAGTAAGTGAGGTTTTATACCTTTTATATATTTGAAAATCTCAATATAATTAGTCCCAGTAAGGTTTTTACTGGGACACTTTTTTATTAATAATAAGGAACGTATGTTTTGTGTGTTATAATAAATAATACACTACATCTTTTTGAAATATTATTAAATAATATAATTGCAAAAGTGTGAATTAGGAGAGAGTTTAATGAAAAATTTAAATAGATTACCGTATTATTCTACGGGTAAAAATGAATGTATTGCAGAAATCATGGACACTACTCAGATGTCTAGTGAATTAATAAGAAAATCTAATTGGACACCTTACAATGATCCTGTTGAATCCAAAAGAAGTGGTCCTGTATATAATATGCATTCTTATCCCACGAAAATAGATTATCAGTCAATAATAAAATATATTTTGTATTATACAAATCCAGGAGATGTAGTATTTGATGGCTTTTCAGGTACAGGTTCGACAGGATTGGCGGCTATTTCTTGTGATAAGGTCGATAGTAAAGTTGCACAAGAATTTCAAGAACATAAAATAGATTATAAAGTAGGAAAACGTAAAGCGATTTTAACAGACTTGAGTCCAATTGCTACATTTATTTCTTCGAGTATTGCACTCCCCGTTGATGTAAAGAAACTTGAAGAAGCCGCTGTTCAACTCTTAGAAGAGAGTGAAAAAGAAATTGGTTGGATGTATAAAGTAATTAATGAGGGAGTTGAAGAAACAATTCGTCAAATTGTTTGGTCAGAATTGTACAAATGTCCTACCTGTGAATTTGAAATTGACTATTGGGACGTTGGAGTAGATTTCCAAAATAAAACTTTTAAAGATGGATTTACTTGTCCATCGTGTAATACAAAGCTTGAGAAATCTGCTTGTGAAAGAGTCACAGAAGAGATATATGATGATGTATTAAAAGAAAAGGCATCTCGTGTAAAAAGAGTACCAAAACGTGTATATGTTCAAGTAGGAAAAAAGAAATATTACCGTGAATGTATTGAAAATGATTTTAAGTTGATTAGAGAGATTGAATCGACACCTATTCCAGAAACCGTACCAAACGTAAAAATGATGTTTAAAGATGGAAATTGGGGTGAGATGTATCGAAGCGGTTATCATAAAGGCGTTACACATGTTCATCACTTTTACACAAGAAGGAGTTTAATAGTGTTAGGTACGTTGTGGAAAAATGCATTGAAAGCTCCTTTAGAAGTGAGAAATCAATTGTTATTTTTAATTTCCAGTTATAATTTATCTAATTCAACCTTAATGACCCGGGTTGTGTTCAAGAAAAATATAGAGGGTTTAGTAGTTACAGGTTATCAAAACGGTCAATTATATCTTGGTTCAATTTCTTTAGAGAAGAATATAATTAAAGGGATAAAGGAACAAAAATTAAAGAATTTAATAAAAGCAACTGGTTTATTTAATGTAGACAAAAATGATATACGAATTTCTACACAATCCATTACTAATTTAAATATACCAGATAATAGCATCGATTATATTTTCACAGACCCGCCATTTGGACAAGACATTATCTATTCTGAGATGAATTTTATTTTAGAAGCGTGGTTAGGTCAATACACAGATAATAAAAATGAAGCGATTATATGTAAAGCGCAAGGGAAAGGACTTACAGATTACAAGGAATTAATGAAACAAGCTTTCAGTGAAATGTATCGTATATTGAAGGCAGGAAAGCATATGTCAGTAGTATTTCATAATTCTAAAAAGGATGTATGGAATGCCACAATTGAGGCAATGGTTGAAGCTGGATTTAAAGTTGTTGAAACATCTATTTTAGATAAAAAACAAGGTAGTATTAAGCAAGTAAAATCTCAAAATGCGGTGGGAAAAGATATTATTATTGGGGTCACAAAACCTATTGATAAAAAAGAAATAAAACCATCACTTGAATTTGAGTTTGGAGTTTGGGATTATTTAACTCAAGTGATAAACGAAAATTATGAGTCAAAGAAAGAAATAGAAAAAGAAAAGCAATTTATATATAGTATTTACTTAAGTTATATGATAAAGCGTCATTTGCCAATTGAGTATGATGCAAAGGATTTTTATAAGCAATTAAAAATAAGGTTTTTAAAGGAGTAAATGGACAGTATGTTGTCATATGATAAAAGCAACAGAAGAGCGCAGTATACAAAATGGCAGTCCACTAGCTTAGAAGTAATTCAAACGATTACTTCTAAGCTAGCTTTGCGCTTTGAACAGAGTAATATTGCCGATATCCATAACCATTGGTTAGAGATTAATGATTTGAAGTATAAAGAAAAGGATTTCAATAAAAAGCTGGAGAAAAGTATCGAAAAATTACTTTATCTATTTACATTGAATATACTCTTCTTAAAAAAATATGAAGCTCATGATTATAAAGAAGTAGATAATTTTCAAAAGCTTTTATCATGTATAGATTTTCATTTACAGGAAGCTCAGGTTAATGAATTTCCAATTACAATGTACTATCATGAATTATTAAATATAGATGAAGAGCAAATTTATTTTTCTTTAACAAAAATCGGTAGTGACTTTGATTTAATTGAATTAGTCAGTATCTATGAAGATGTTATCAGTAAAAGAGAGCGCAAAGACTTAGGTAAGTTCTTTACAGAACATACGATTAGTAAATTCATTGCAGCACTTACCATAACTAAAGAAAGCAAGCGAATTTTGGATCCAATGTGCGGTACAGGATTATTTATTTCATCTACATTAGAGCTTTTAGAGCAAGAAGATTTTGGTGTGAAAAAGGAATTTGTTGGTTTTGAGATTAATTCAATAACTGCCGAGATTGCAAAATTAGTATTTAAAATTGAACAATTGGAAAAAAAGTATTCTCATGAAGTAAAAATTTTAAATTTGGATGCGTTTAATCCTTTTATTCGTGTTCGTAATCCAGAGGACTTGTTTGAACTAGAATATGAACAACAGAGTATAGAACTATTTGATGTAATTATAGGAAATCCAGCGTATATTCGCTATCAAAATTTGGGTCAGTTGTATAAATATATACCAAATGAATTTAAAAAAGCATATATAGAAGTGTTCGATGAATCCCTTAATGATTCGAAAGCCCAAGGGCAATTTATTAATGCATATATTCGTGCAAGTTTATTAGGCAATATACAAAATATAGAACATTTTAAAGAGCGATTGAAATCGATTAAAAAGAAGCTAGTTTCCAAAAGAAATGAAGAGGAACTATTTTGGTATAATATTGTAAAGGGGTACTCTGGCTTATCTGATTCAACAGTTCCTACATGGTTACTTGCTTATACTTTGTGTAACCAAAACGGGCAAATTGGCTTCATTACGTCTAATTCATGGATTAATCGTGATTATGGGGCAATGTTAAAGTTATTTTTTGTACAATTAACAGAATTGAAATATGTAATGGACCTTTCAAATATTATTGCTTTTGATGATGCACAAGTAAGTACCTCGATCGTGATTACATCTAAAAAGAAATTTAATCCTAAAAATCGTGTTAAATTCATTAAATTTAAGCAAATAAATAATCAAAATCATAATTTACATTTTATGATGAAAAGTATATTAATAGGTGCAAATTGCTATAAAGATGAACAAAATATAGAACGCCAATTCAGCAATTGGCTGGAGACGCTAGAGTCAGACTGGGAAGACTCATATGTTCGTATTCGTATAGTAGAACAACAGGAATTAGTAAGTGAATTATTGGAAGAAAATAAATTGCTAAAATTAATGCCAGCTCAAGAAAATATAAAACCTTTAGTAAGTAAAAAATGGGGCGATTTCTTCCAAAAAGAGAGCAGCATCGATACACTTTATCGTTCTAATAAATGGATAAGCATCAATAACTTATCTATAAATATTAACCAAGGAATTCGTACGGGATACAATAGTTTCTTTTATTTTAAGCAATTGACTTATAGAGAGCTTAAGGAAAAAGGGTTAATAAAGGGCAATATTCAAACAGAACAGTTTACACATTTATATTGGGAAGATCTTTATAGAGAAAACTTAATTGATATTGAAGGTCTAAACCGACAATACGTAAATATACCAACTGAATATGAAAAACGATATAAGGACTATATTTTAGTGACATATAATTATGTTGACCTGGATGAGAAGGAAGTCAGATTGGCTTTTATTCAGAAAAAATATTTGAAAAAAGCGGTTCGCTCCATTAAGGATTTAAATCATTATGATGTTACAAATGAACAACTTCCCCATTATATTTTTATAAGTGGTAAAGGTATTTTATTGAATGACTATGATCATTTAGCAAAAAATTATACGATTGAAGAAATTGAAGGCTGGAAAAACGTTGGTTTACATCCATTTGATGATACTACAAATGCTTATATTGAAGAGGCTACGAAATTACGTGTGCAGAAAAATGATGGTATTATATATGTGCCTGAGATGCCAGTATTAAAAACGTATCAAAATAAGCCGACACTGGAGAACCTACCAACATATTGGTATACATTGGCTCTTCAATCCAGACATATAGGAGATATTTTTGTTAATCGTATTAACTATAAAGAGATTCCCTTTGTATTAAATGACATGAGTAAACCATATGTTGTTGATGCTAATTTTATAACGATTACATTAGAAAATCTGAATGAAAAGATTTTGCATATATATTTTGCAATTTTTAATTCCAGCTTAATTCGTTTACAGTTAGAAAAGAATTGTACTGTAATGGCTGGGGGAGCATTAAAAATTGAGGCGACACATTTAAGGAGAATTTTAGTTCCAGATTTAACCATTTTATCTGATAAACAATTAAAAATCTTATCTGATTTAGGGCTCATATTAAAAAATAAAAAATTCTCCGATAAATATATAGTTGGTAAAATCGATCGTTTGCTTTTAGAAATGTTAGTAGATACAGAAACAGATGTTTTAACCCTTCTACAAGAAATTCATGGACAAATAGAATCTTTAAAAAATGAAAGGTTGAAGAAATAGGTTTTCTATTTCTTCTTTTTTTTGAGTTTTTTATTGACATGGCTCCTTATCTACCTTATATTGAAATTACGAGGACTTAAAAAACGATGGGTAAAATCAGGAGGGGTAAAATGGTTAATCAGTTAGATGCAACAATTGATATGTTAAAGTTAATGAAACAAGCTGAAGAATTGAAGAAAAATGAGACGGCTCGAAAAGAAATATTTATTGGTAATGTAAAAACTATATTTCAAAATAACCCTATCGCTCAGCTAAAAATAAATAATATTTATATGGGAGCAGAAGAGAAAATTCAAACAGAGAAATCTTCTGAAAGTAACAGTATAATTGGTTTCCAAGATACAGATTTAGGTAGTGTTACTGTTGAATGGAAGAGAGATTTGACAAATATTAGTGCACATGCAACAGCTGATTTAGAAGTTCGTCGATATACTTCTGGAAAGTGGAATACATTTGGATATGATAATGATCATATTGGTATCATTACAGATGGATTGCGCTGGAAAGCATATAAAGCATCGTGCACCGAGGTAAAAGAAACATATAGCGCAGATGACGTTCAATTAACTATATGTGATGAAGTTGACGCTTCGACAAATATTGAGAATAATGCAGAATACGTAAAAAACTTCTTAGAGAAGTATTTAATTAAAGATAATGTGCTTCTAATTTCAGCAGGTACATTGAAAGCAAATCTCGGTGAGAATAGTGAATTTTTCAGTTCAAACGTAGAAAAAATTCATTCAATTGTGGCTGAAGTGTCTCAAAGTGATTTAGTAGCAAAAAATCAGATTGATTTATGGGCAAAATTTCAACAATACAACTATCAATTTCCTCAAGGGCGGGTTCATAAAACATATAGTCAGCATATTTATTTAGTACTCTTAGGAAGAATTATTGTTGCGCGTAGTTTACAACTTGATAAAAATCGTGTTGCGGATGATACTTTAATTAAAGAAATTATTACTGGAGAATTAGCTGAAACAGTTTTAAATGTGACAAATTTTGTAGAGTCAGATTATTATTCTTGGGTTTTACAACCACAGTATATAGAACAGTTTATTAGCATTGCCAAGGAATTTTACTTTTACGTAAATGAATTTAATTTTGAGCAGGTAGATAAAGCTAACTTATTTCATCTGATTTTTGAGGAAATTATTCCTGCCGAAGCTAGAAGAGAGAACGGACAGACTAGTACACCAGAATCGTTAATAAAGAATATTTTTAAACGTATTCGTCCAGGGATAAAAAGTGATTCTAAAATTATTGAACCAGCAGTTGGTACAGGTGTGATTTTAGGAGAAGCGATTCGCGAATTACGAGATATTTTAGATACTGAAAATATGCCCAAATTCGAGCAAATTAAAATTATTCAGCAAAACATTATAGGTATTGACGTGGACCCAATTGCAGTTATTTTGGCAAAAGCGACATGGCTTTTAACAACTAGAGAATTATTGGTAGAAGCTGATGATATGATTACAATACCTATTTATCATACAGATTCCTTAATTGAGAAGTTGTATGATGACGATATTGTTACGTTGGAACTAGATGAACAAAATCAAATTGTCAGTATTCCTCGTACATTAGCAATTAATCATGGAGTACTTTCTAAACTTTATAAACAATGTGATTTAGTGGCATCTATGGCTATTAGTACCGGAAATTTAGAGGGGATGATTGGAAAATTCCAACTTAAACGTGTTTTAGCAGAAGAAATCATAGGATTAGATGAAATGGTAACAGTGATGCTAGAGGAAGCATCAAACGTGTTAATCAGATATTTTTATAAGAAACGATTAAAAATAAATGATAGTATCTGGCAATATATGCTTCTGAATAAAACTGTACCGAAAGGCTTGAAGCAAGAATTCGATTATATTATTTCTAATCCACCTTGGCTAACGATATCAAGCCTTCCCGATGTAAGGTACAAAAATAAAATCATAGATTTGGCTAAAGAGTATAAAATAAATCCTACTGGTAGTTCAGCACATCATTCTGAAATGGCAACAGTATTTATGTTGAAATCTATTGATATTTATTTAAAGTCGGAGGGTGATGCAGTGTTTATTCTCCCAGGTACCATTATGGATGGAGATAATCATTACAAATTCCGTCAATCAGCTTTCCAACCGATTGTAAATGTTCGATTTGAAGAATTTTGGGAAATTCCGAATAGTCTTTCAACTTTTAAGGTAAAATCTTGTGTACTATTTTGTACCAAAGAGTACGGTGAGAACAAGGAATTCAAATATCGAGAACTAGTAACGTTAAATGACTATGAAAACGTTTCTCCGGGGAAAGTTTATTTAGTTCAATTAGACAAAAAGAGCGCGTATAGTACTAATTTGAATGTAATATCTTCTGTAAAAAATACGTATTTGGGGAGATTTAGACAGGGAGCAGACCTGATGCCTCGCACTGCTGTGTTTGTTGAAAAGATGAATAGTGCAAGTGGAAAGAATATATCTATTTCAACATCTAAGTACGCTGCAAATAATAAAAATAATAAGAAGCTAAAAGGTCAGGTATTTAAAGGTATCATAAGCCCAAAATATTTATACCGTACCGTTATTTCAGAAATGCTCTTACCTTTTTATATTTTGCCTAACGAATTACTAGTTGCGTTACCTATTGAAATAAACGAAGAAATAAAGATGGTCAGTAACGAGGATTTAAATATAATAGGTGAAACTTATTCTGCTAAATGGTTTAGTCGATATGATGAATTAGATGAGTTTCAAAAAAACAGTTTCCGTAAAGGGTTGGATGTTCGAGGAAAACTTACACAACAAACTTTTTATAAAGATAGCATTTTAGTGCATATGGGAGCAGGGGGAAGTCAACCTTGTGCAGCCATTCAACAAAATAATACTAGTGATGAAATGAAATTTATCGCTGATCAAACAACATATGTAGCAGCATTCAGTACAATGGAAGAGGCTCGGTATGTGGTAGGAGTGCTTAATTCAGATTATATAAATAAAGTAATAAAGGATTTCCAGGCTGAAGGTGGATTTACAGAACGTCATGTTCATAAACTACCACTTATGTTTATTCCAGATTTCCACCGAACTGAATTACAGTTAAAAATTGTAAAACAAGTAGAAAAAATTGAAAACAAAATTTGTGCTTCATTTACTAGAGACGACTTAGATATTGAGAAAAAACTTACGTCTCGTCGCAAATTGGTTAGGAGGAAAGTGGAAGAGGACCTAATAATCTTGAATGAACTAGTTGCTCAATTATTTTAAATAAGTTGATAGTATTTGTTTACGTAATGAACAATAAATAAAGCATATATTATTATGATGATATCAGACAACCATAACTCCTTTTAGTGGAGTTATGGTTGATTTTATTTTAAGGGGGGATTTGCAATGAGTGGAATCAATATAAAAGGATTATAAGCAAACGAGTTAATATCATATCAGTAAAAGAATCAAGCATTCTCTACAAGCCAAGTAGAGTCCGTAATCCAAAGTAAAAGACTCTTAAAAGGAGTATAAAATAATGAAAACACTAAAAAATATTTTAAAGACAGAGGTCACATACGATGAAGGGATGGAAAATAAATATATTGTTAAAAAGGAATGGGATAAGAACAAAAGAAAGGCACTCATTCTTATGAAAAGTGCTGGATTAACAGATGAAATTGTACAGGATCAAACGACAATGTATGTCATGAATAATCTCGCAAAGCTTGACTATGGTTCTGTTGTTATTATGAATTTATTTCCGTCACTTGAAAGCAAAGATACGAATGAGTCAGCTACTGAAAACCTGAAACAAGTTCAAGAAGAGGTGATAAAGGTAGATGATGTCATTATTGCAGTTGGTACAGGCATTGAAACGAACAAAGAAGCACAAAAGCGGCTGCATATGATTGTGGCTATTTTGCTCGATAAGAAAGCAACGATTCTTCAAATAGAATGCCCTAAAGGAAGAAGGGGTTTTCATCCGCTTTATCCAGCAGTGAAAAATGGATGGAAGTTAGCTCCTTATGAAGTACCATCTGTTGGACAAGTTGATTAAGCGTTTCATTTAAAAATATGAACATATATTATTTCCTTGAATACATTTTAGGAGGAATAATATGCCGTCATCAAAACGAGTAGACATTGTATCTGTCAAATTAGTGAAGGAAGCAAGTATGTTGTACAAAAATCGTCGCATTCGTAGCCCACAAGATTGCTACGAGTTGTTAAAGGAATTTTTAGGCGAAGTAGACCGCGAGTATTTTGTTGTCATGTGTTTGGATGTGAAAAATCAGCCAACAAATATTACGATTGCACACATTGGTAGTTTGAATCTCTCTATCGTTCATCCAAGAGAGGTACTGAAAACAGCTATTTTAAGCAATGCGGCTTCCATCATCTGTTGCCATCCACATCCGTCAGGTGACCCAACACCGAGTCCAGAGGATGTTGACGTTACCAAACGTTTAATTGAGGCTAGTTTAATTGTTGGTGTGGAAATGCTCGATCATATTGTGCTGGGCGATGATAGCTATGTTTCAATGAAAGAGAGTGGATATTTTGAAAATGAATAAAGTTTTAAATGACAAATAGGCTCTAACATCTGAAATGGATGTTAGGGCTTTTTATATTTATAAAAATAAGGAGGATATTGAAAATGAACGCGATTCAACGATTAACAGAGGTATTACAACAAAAGCTAGGGAAGGAGATTCCACTTCAAGAAGTAGGCTACGAAACAATGAGCTTTACTCATGAGGAAATTGATGAGGCACTTGTACCACCCTATATGATTGCCTTTGTAGAAGCACCGATTCTTTGTCATAGTGCTAACTATACGGATATTGAAGGGAATTATTACACCTTGATGTTAGTAGAAACAGGAGATGAAACACCATATGAAGTATGGTTGGTCAATGACAAGCTGATGACAAACTTTTTAGAAGGGATAGAGCTATGAGTGTATTTAATAAGCGATATGTGGAAGTTAGTATAGATAACAATATTTATTACAGAGAAGTTGGAGTAAATAACGAATTAGGAAAGCCAATTAGCAATGATATATTTTATGAAATCCTAATGGAGAAAATAGTAAACGAAATCATAGAGAAAGAGTATGTATTTCAAAGTCAACGTATCAAGGCTATTATCAATGGCATTCCAAATCACCTTGACCGTCAATTAATGAGGGATTTTTATGATTATGCAATGTATGGTACTAGAGTATAAGTAATCGTTAGTGAGATAGATAATATAAAGCGCATGAGGAAAGTATTTTAAACAAATAGACGAGCGACTAGTACCTTTACACGTTATTGCACATTTAGCAAACCCAGTAATTTGTGAAAGTGCGAATTATACAGATGAAAAAGGGGATTACTATACGCTAATTGTTGTTGAAACAGGGAACATAGAAAATTATGAGATATTGCTAAAAAATAGTGAAGTAGTAAAGCAATCTGAACAGGAGGATTAAATATAAAAAGCGTTGATAATGAAGAACTGGCATATGCCAAATATGTAAAGTGGTTTGTTCACCATGTGCCAGTTGAATTGGAAGTTTAGTAAGCAATCCGATATTTCAATAGCGGAGGAGGTGTTATGAAATGTGGGATAAAGTAATCGGAGCGGTTGTAATAGCTGTTGCAACTGAGGTGGCAAGAGAGATTATTAACGAGCATAAATGATTATGTAACTAGCAGTAGATTCATTCGCTGCTAGTTATTTTTTTGTACAGAGGAGGTTCGTTTAATCATATAAGTTAGCCAAAACCCGAAAACCCGTAATTTACAGTAGATAGCAATTTTTTTCTCTGATTTACGTGGGAATAGCAATAGGGAATAAATAATTTACGTTCACATTTTAGACACAATATTTGCTTTTAACTGTATAGTAAATAGACGGTTGAAAAAATAGCAATCCTCTCTACCGATAGGACATGCTGGGCTTTAGCCGAACGAATATAAAATAAATATATTTTAATATAATTTATATTATTCGGTATAGTTATATGATTGCTTAGAGTAAAAGGTTTTTAGGTTTTTTAGATTGAAAAATAATTATTGTTATTATATATTATAGCTACCAACTAACGTTGGAACAGATGATGAATTGTAGTGAGAATAAGCTACTTTTTTAACGAATACTAACTAGATAAAATGATATGTACAGGAAGTTTTGCCGACATTATGTCATGCGCAAAGTTGATTCTTCTCTGCCCTACAGTCAAGTTAAGCGATTGTATCAGAAAGCCTAAGCATAACAAATAGCTATTGCCTTTTATTAGGTCAATTTAGCTGTTGTTATGTTTGGGCTTTTTTTGTTGTCAAAACCGTCATTCCTAGTTTCGTTCAGTGGAAGAAGCATGTCTCAATCTACAGTTTTAGTCATTATCAATTACTACTAATAAATAGTGGTAAAAAATCAATTGAAATAGGAGGTGAGAGATGATGTGGGAAGAATTAAAGGCTGGTCAAACCATTAAATACGCTGATGTGTATGTAACAAAACAAGGGGTTTTTAACTATGACCATCAAAAGTTGTCAGATGTCGTGTATGTGGATGAGCGTCTCCAAGAAGTAAAGGACGGTAAAGGTTTTATTGTATTAGCATTTGCTATAAATGGTAATTTACAATGTGAAATCTTTACAACAGAGGAATTCGAGGAGAAGAAAATCAAATTAGTAAGTCAATTTGGCTTCTTAATTCAGCAGGCTCATAAATCGATATTGAATGAATACTTGATTGAGCAATATCAAACGCTTACTTCTAGGAAAACATATACGCACATCGGTTTTTTACCAACATCTTCAATGATTCGTAAGGAACAGATTGTGTTTGGTTTAAGTAGACCGATTGCTGCTGAGAAACAGGCATTTAAATGGGATCAACAAAACTGTGATTTCAATGTAGCTGTAGAGGGAAGTGTACGTGAGTGGCAGAGGATGGTCAAAAAGCAAGTGATTCCTTCACCTAATTTGACACTTGCTTTAGGATTAGGTCTTTCATCAATTATCATTGGTTATTTGAAACGGACAGGTGAATCAGTTGATACTGCCATTTTTCATTTAGTTGGTCGTTCAACTACAGGCAAAACCACAGCAGGGGCATTAGCAGTTTCTGTTTGGGGTCGTCCTACCAAAGGTGAAAAAGGACTGTTTCAAAGCTGGAATGCTACTGCAAATGCGATGATGAAAAGATTAGGAAAAAATAATGGTGTAGCTTTGTTGCTAGACGAAACTTCCATGTCTGAAATTAAAGATTTTACAAATGTTATCTATCGCCTTGCGGAAGGCGGTGACAAGGAACGATCAACTAAAACAGGTGACCTTGCTGAGAAGAGTGAGTGGGCAACTACTCTTATTACAACAGGTGAAAGTAGTGTATTAGAAAATACGAATAAAAATGGTGGCTTATATGTCCGAATGCAGGAATTTGCTGATATACAGTGGACGGATTCCGCAGCACAAGCAGACACCATTAAAAGCGTTATAGCTAATAATTATGGTGGTGCAGGCATTCGATTTGCTCGAAAATTGTCGAAAAATTGGTAAATCATCCCCAATACTTATAAAAAATGGATGGAAAAATTTAAAAAGACCCTCCCAGAATCCGAATATAGTGATCGAGTTATTCAACGATATGCAGCGATATTAACAGGATTAGAGTTAGCTCAAGAGCCGCTTAATTTAAAGTTTAATCTTAAAGAGGTAGTTAAGCTAATCAATAATGTAGAATCTGCTCTAGCAAATGAAAGAAATATAGCGAAAACTGTTTATGATGCTGTATTAAAAGATGTACCAGTAACAATTAATAGTTTTATTTTCGGTAAATTTCACCCAACAGGTGAATGCAAGGGGAAGATTAGCAAACGTAGAGGCTATTATGAAGTGTCATACTATCCTCAAGCTTTCGAGAAATTAATTCAACCGTTTGCAACAAATATCAAGGTAGTCGAAGAAAGCTTAAAGGATGCTCCATTTTATTTACGTGAGCAAGATCGAAATTATAAACGTATCCCTACTGCTGATGGTAGTAAGATTGTTACTTATAGTTTCAAAGTACCTGTTGCTACGATATTGACATCAAACATTGAATGAAAATATTTAACCCGTAAATCCGTTGTTTTGATAGGTAAATCAAAAGGAAATTGCCCCATCAAATTACGGGTTTACGGGAAAATCAATCACGCAGCAAATTTAGCTGATACAAAAAAGGAGAATAAACGATGAATCTTACAAACACAACTGACTATACAGATACGGTACTTCACTTGATATATGATGCGGATATGCGAGAAGACCATTATGATGGAGAGCATTCCTTATATCGTTTAGCGGCTTACGTTACATTCAATACACATTTATATTTACCAGAAGCATCAAAAGAGCTGGAGTTTGTATTAAATCACTTATCGCAATTACCTGTGCGACCACATCATTTATTTGTTGATAATGGTTATAGCTGGGAGGTTGTTTGGTATGCCAAAGAACATCAAGTAGTCACAAGTCAGAAGCAATATGTACAATTAATGCTTGAGTTTGTTTCTTTTTTAGAGCAAAATGAATCACCATTTTTCTCGTTTGTATTGCAAGAAGGATTTTTATTAGATGATCCAGCCGAGTGTATTTCAGGTTTACCGAATGAAGCGCTCAATTTCTCACCTGAATTTAATGCATTATGCTTTGGTAATAAAAATGAGATTGAGGTAATCGGCTTAAATAAATGTTAACGAGAAGGAATATTCAAAAGGTAGTAGGGGCCAATTTAGCGCTTACTATCCTTTAACCGCTAACGAATCCGACTATAAATAGATATTATAACCGTGAATGATATTAGATGGAGGGATATTATGGAACAAGAATCCAAAGAACTCATTCTCATACTCGCTGAAATGTGTGAGCAATACATTCTACAGGGAAGGGAGGAGCAAGGAGGTGACAAGTAAACAGGTAGCAATTTATGCTCGTGTATCTACGACCGAACAGGCAGAAGAAGGCTATAGTATAGACGAACAAATCCGAGTATTACGGGAATATTGTGAGCGAGAAGGCTACACCATTTATGATGAATATATCGACCGTGGGATTAGTGGGAAAAATATCACTGCTCGTCCAGCAGTTCAACGTTTATTAGCAGATGCAGATGAAAAAAAGTTTGATGTCGTTTTCGTTTGGAAAATGAATCGACTAGCTCGTAAAAGTGTGGACTTAATGAACATGGTGGAGAAATTTAATAGTAAGAACATTGCATTTCGTTCGTACACTGAAAAGTATGAAACAGAAACACCAACAGGTAAGCTTCAATTTCAAATGATGGCTGCCATTGCAGAATATGAGCGAAATAATATTGCTGAAAATGTAAAAATGGGTATGATTGCACGTGCAAAAGAAGGCAAATGGAATGGCGGTCACATTCTTGGTTATGATGTGCTTGAAGTAGACGGGGAAAATAAAAAACGGAAAAACACAGCTCTTGTAATAAATGAGCGTGAAGCCCATATTATTCGTACTATTTTTCACATGTACACAACAGGGCAAGGGTATAAAGCTATCGCAAACTTTATTAACCGAGCTGGATATCGTACAAAGAAGAACAAAACATTTTCTCTCAATGCAATAAAGACAATTGTAACGAACCCTGTCTATGCTGGTTATATTCGGTATAACGTACGTAGAGATTGGAATGAAAAAAGACGGAATAATATTAATCCTGACCCCGTCATTGTACAAGGGTGTCATGAAGCAATTATTTCTGAAGAAACATGGCAAATTGCTCAAAAGGTTTATAAGGAACGTACATGTAAACCTAATCGAATTCATGATGGTGAGTTTCCGTTAACAGGCATTATGCGATGTCCGCAATGTGGGGCAGGAATGGTTGTAGGTCGTACAACCAACCGTACCAAGTCGGGTGAAAAAAGAGTCCTAGAATACTATGTATGTGGCGCATGGAAAAATAAAGGGACGAATGCTTGTCGTTCCAATGGTGTACGAACCGATTATGCTGACCCTTATGTTCTGAATAAAATTGCGGAGTTACTTCACAATGAGCAGTTAATTAACGAATTAGTGGTAGGCATTAATGATAAGCAATCATCTATGTATGAACCTATCCAAAAAGAGAATGATCGTTGCGAAAATGAATTAGTGTTGTTGAATCGAAAACTAGAGAAAACGTGGGAAGCCTATATGGATGAGTTGATAACCAAAGCTGATTATATAGAAAAATCCCAAGCTATTAAACAACAGATGAATGAAATAAAAATTGTTATGGAACCATTGAAGGAGCAACTACGAGGAGCAACAATTACAGAAATAACGTATGAACAGGTAAAAGTCATATTCGGAAATTTCGATGAAGCATTTAAACAATCTCTTACAAGAGAGCAACGCAAACGACTGTTACATTTGTTGATACACCAAGTTACTATTGACGAAACACGTAAGATTGAAAGCATCCAAATCATGTTGAATAACGATGTGTTACAAGAGTTGAAATTAGGAGTTGGAGAGGTGTCTGAGGACACTTCTCCAGCTCCTTTTTCTGTTTTAGTAGCTATTTGATACCGCTATAAGTGGCTTTTAGTTAGGATAGTCCATTTGATAATAGAAATGATTATCGAATGGAAAAATGGCATATTGAAAATAAAATATAGGGGGGGAGAAAGCGATAGATAAAAGCACGTTAGATAGTTCTTGTTTCAATGGAGCATATAAAGATTTTGTTGAGTTAATTGGCTATAAAAATACGTTATGCGTATACAACTATTTCGCTGGGCAATATGTTACCTTTCCTAAGCGACTGTTAGCAGAAGAATTTTTGCACGAGCAAATTATTAAAGAATTTGATGGGACAAATGCTAAAGAGTTAGCACGGAAATATGATTATTCTTATAGCTGGATTATGAAAATACTAAAAAGAAACTCATATAAAGGCACAATAAGATAATGCTTTTTAGTAGGTTAGGCAGTGAAAAATAAAATTGGGGGAAGTTATATGTCATTTTTCGGAGATATGATGAACAAAGGTCTTAACAATCTTAGAGATAAGCAGGACAGCATGAAAGCTGAGATGGAGAGGTTAGAATTTTATTCTGATGAAGAGCTGAAAAGGATTGCTACTGATACATCTGCGGGCAATTCAACAACTGCTAAAAACAGAAGAACAGCTGCAAGAATGGTATTAAAACAACGTGGATATTAATTGCAGGAGGAAGAACGATGGTCAATTCTAATCAGCTCAATGAAAGCGGACATGCTAAATGCAGATGCTGTCTAAAAAAGAAATTTGTTTCTGAGTTAAGAACCTGCACAGCATGTGATCATTTCTCCTGCAATACATGTTTCAAGGGACAGATATGTAAAAAATGTACTAAGTAGATTACGAATTTATATAAAGCTGTGATATCAAGGTCAGGCTTTGATTTCACAGCTTTTTAATTTAATACGATCATTAAAAACTCTAAGATGATTGAATTTATAAACCGTACATGAAGGGATGGATTTACTTGAAGTTTTTTAGAAAAATGTTATTACCGATTACTTTTGCTTTCATTATTTCTGGCTGTAGCAATGCTAATAATGAAGCCGATGATGTGAATGGAGAAGTTACTAATGAAATATCTCCTGAAAATAAAAATGAAGTAGCGAATGAAGAAGTTACATCTAAAAATGAGGAACCAAAAAGAAATAATCCGTTAGATTTACATGAAATAGTTTCATTAGATAAAGAAGGAATCATAGCGTTACTTGGGCAACCTCAGGATTTATATGAATGGGAAGATGGTCAAAGTTTAAGCTATGATGGCTTGTCTGTTTCATTAAATAGCTCTCAAAAATTAGAAAGCCTAGAGATAAGTAATGATGCTTATTTATTTAATGGAATAATGATTGGCAATACGCTAGACGATGTTAGACAAAAGTTGGGTAAACCAACAAAAGAGGGAATTGCAGAGAGTGGGGAATTCTTTGAATTGGTTTATGATACAGTGATAAACGAAAATATAACAAATAGCGTTTACTTTACAAGTAGTGATTTTAACAGTCCAGTTGACTTCATTGGTTACAGTACATTAGATACTACACCACTGTTTACAACTGAGGAAGTAAAAAAAATGATTGTAGGTTCTTGGGTAAGCGAAGAAGATATGTTGATGGAGGATTACTCGGATTTAGTCTATTTTACTGAGAATAAATTTGTTACGGATTCCTTCAACGGTACAATTAATGGTTTAGTAAGAGATTACAAAATAACTAATTTCAATACTATTGAAATTTCAGATATTAATACGTATAGTGATAAAAAACAATGGGATATTCAAACTATTGAATTTTCACCAGATGGTAGGAGAATAGAGCTTTATCGAGTGGATTCTTATTCAGGTAAGATTTATGAAAATTCAAGGCAAGTTTATTATAAGTATTCAGATACTTATGTGGTTAAATAAAAGGCTCATATTGTAGAATTTTGCAATGAAAGCCAGTATTCAATAAAGCTAATGATACAAAGATAGTAAAAATATTTAGTTACTCTAATTATTAAAGATGTAACCTTGAATGAACAACATGAGGTCGATAGCATTTAAATACAATTCAATAATACGGTGTTAGATTATTTAACAGCGTATGAAGCAGATAGATCATTAGTAGATGACTTATCTGCTCTTTTTAGTTCTAATAACTATATAAATTGGTAATATTGTTGTAGAATAGTAGTAAAAAATGCGTTTGGAGGGTTATGTTTGACTGGGAAGAAAGAATTACAATATGCACCTGTATCAAATTTTAATATCATACAAGAAGGCTACACCCCAAATTCAATTGATACTTCTGTTGCAACATTAAATCAACCATTAGCAGATATGTTGAATTACATTGGGTTGCCCACAGAAGATGTTTTAGTACCGATTGAAGAAAGAAGAAAAGTAATTTTTGCTTTAGAATCAACACTAGATATTTTACCTATGTCAGAACGATCTAAGGCAATGTACTTATCAAAGTTTACTGTAGCAATAACAGTTGGCTTATTTGACGGTGCTTTAAACTTTTTATGGAATGAAACAATCAATGCTTTGAGAAATATGGTTAATAATTTTGATTTGCAATACTTTTATTCAATTGCTGGAACATTAAATAACAGGTATAAAAACTTAAATACATTCGATGATTTTGAAAATATTTCGGATCATGATTTGTTAGAGATTTGCAGACGTATTGGTTTGTTAAGCGATATAAATTTTAATAGGTTAGAGCATGTAAATTATTTAAGAAATCATGCAAGCTCTGCACACCCTAATCAGAACGATGTTACAGGTACAGAAATGCTTTCTTTATTAGAACATTGTTTAAAACATGCAATAATCGCAGAACCTGATACGTCAGTAATTCAAATTAAAACTTTATTAGATAACATTCGTAAGACTGTAATTCCAGAAGAAGATATTACTGTAATAGCTCAAGATTTATTAAAACAACCCCAAGAAAGAATTAATGACTTTATCTTAACGCTTTATGGACTATATTGTGATGAACGACAAGATGATTTCGTAAAAGACAACATTGAGCTGTTAGCGAAACCGATTTGGGTTGGAATTGAAGATGAAGTAAAGTACCGAATAGGTTCTAAATTTGGTTTATACAGAAAAAATGCTCAAGTATATAAAAAGGAAGCTACCCAACGCTTTTTAGAAATTGTAGATGGACTTAGATATAAAGATGAAGATAGTTTAGCGGCAGAATTGATTGATAAATTACAAACACTTAGATCTGTTCATTACAATTATAATAATTTTTATAATGAGAGTATCCATGCAAGTTCGATTGCAGAGTCACTCCCAAAATCAGGAATACCTGATTCAGCACGAAAATTATTCGTTAAGGTTATAGTTGTTTGTTATGTTGGGAACGGATTAGGTTATAGAGAAGGCGTAGATGAACAGGCAGTAGTTCACTATGCAAGATTTATAGATAATTTTGAGGTTAAAGAAATCAAAGAATTCTTAAAATTGTTTACTGACCCAGAGTTTGTGGGGGATTTTGACAGAGGTATTCCGAACAGAAGATTGCGCAGTTTAATCCCTAAATTCAAAACGAAAACTACAGACCCTCATATTAACGCCGTATTAGATTTTATAGCTCAATTCCCTTCTTCTAGATTAGATAAAGTTGCATCTGATCATCGATATCAAGAGCTAATGAAACATATATAATTATAAACCTCACTTACCCACATCACGGTGAACCTTACCATAAGTAAGTGCGGTTTATGAAAACAACCACTAGAGCAAATCTCAGTGGTTGTTTTATAATTCCATTAAAAAATGCCATTCATAATACGGTGAACTCCACCACGATTAAGGTTTGTAAAAAAGCCACTTAGAACGCTGATATATCAGCACTTTAAGTGGCCTTTGTGATGTTAGTTTTAAAAAAGCTATTTTGATTTCTTTTTCGATAAGCCTATCACAAGGCTAAGAACAAAGTGAAATGGTTAAATTGCTTTCAGGAAAATTCCGACTTATTTTGTACATGAATAAATTCTATAGCTCAATTTTCCTTCATATTTGGAAAGGATATTAAAATGTTTTCGCATAATGTCATAAAATTCAGGTTCAATATCATTGAAATAATGGATATTAAGCATTGAATCGATGGATGTGTTTTTTTGTATACGAATATGTTCGAAACCGGCCTGTTTCATTAATGCCACCCAATCTTTTTTCATAGTAAGGGAATCAAATCCATAAAATTGTTTGATTTCGTTTTCCTCTTCTTTCTTTAGTCGCTCGTTAATCGTATGTTCAATTGCAATGAAACGACCCCCAATTTTTAATAACCGAAAGATTTCTTTAAGAGCTTTTGGTTTATTTACAAAAGAAAGGACAGATTCAGAAATAATAAAATCAAAAAGATTATTTGGTAATGGAATTTTCTCAGCGGAGCCTTGAATTATTTTTATAGGTAAATGATTTTTTTTCATTCTCCTCCTGGCCTTTGCAACCATTGTTGGACTAATATCTATACCAGTTACTTTTGCTCCATATTTGTAAGCTAAATAGGCTGCAGTTTGACCGGTGCCACACCCTACATCTAAAATGTAAGAGTTTTTGTTAATATTCTCCCTTTTGAGTATTTCCTTTGTCAGATTAATACCACCGGGGTGTGCACCCTCAATACCTAGTTTAGATAAAATATCTAGATACTTGGAATTCTGAATTATAAACACCTTCTTTTTTTGTTTTCGAAAGATAAGAAGTATAAAAGCCGTTGCTCGAGAGCAGTTAAACGAGTACAAATATGCTTTCTTGTATAATATGAATTTCGAAAAATATGGTTCTTGTAAGTGGTCTTGATAAGAATCAATAAAAGTAGTTATAAACCTCGGTTAGTACTATGACGAAGAACCTTACGATAAGTAAAGGAGTATTAAATGGATATAAAGCTTTTGTATTATAAGAAATTAGAAGGCAACATTTTGCCAGTGGATTATGTAGAATGGGCTTATAAAATGTTAGATAATGAATTTTCTTCACCGGCCGTTAATTTCCTCGCTGCTTTGGAAGAACCATTAAATATTTTTGAAGTAGAACAATTTTTCAAAAGGGCATTAAATGAGTTAAAGTTGACGGAACCATCCTATGAAGAAAGTGTGGAATTTTACGTACAGCATTTGTTACAACAAATAATACTAGATGCCAATAATGCGATAAATATTGGATATGAGATTTATCAAGTGATACGGGAACATTTTGCTAACGAAAAAGTAGGTATCTGGTATGAAATAAGTGAAATGATAGATGACTTTCAATATGGCGATAATGTCAAAAGCATTACGCAAGATTTTTTAATTAGGTTTATTGTACAAGAGGCGAAAAACCAACTAGAAAAATAAGTATTTATACAAGAAAGCGCAGCTAAAGCACTTACAGGTAGTATTGAATTCAAACATCGTCTTAATTCAACGAAAAAACTCCCCCCTGCTCATTTCCTAATTGTAGTCGATTTCCATATTTATTACGTGAAATTGCTTAAATATGGATAACCAGAGATTACCCAGACGCCATCAACTAATAGACTTGCCCCATTTACATAGGAAGCGTCGTCACTAATTAGGAATAAAGCAGGTCCTACCATTCCATCTAGGTCGGCAGCACGTCTCATAGAAAACCGTTCCACATAAGCATCGTTAATAGCATCTACGCTAGTTCCCTAATCTCGTCCTATATGAATAGTTTATCAATTTACTTATATTAAGAAAAATAAAATAATTTATCTATTGCACGAATAAACGAATATGAATCGTATTATGAGGTGAAGGAGGTTAGGTATGAGAACGTTCGCCGGCTTACGTATTCACGACATTGTTCAAACATATAGCGATACTCTAATACGAATTGCTGTGCAGCAGACCAAAAGTATGTCTGAGGCGGAGGATATTGTTCAAGAGGTCTATATGACACTAATGAGACAGACAAAATCTTTCAATCATGAAGGGCATTTAAAGGCATGGCTCATAAAAGTGACATTTAATAAATGCAAGGATTATTTTAAGTCTTCTCGCGTTAAGAAGACGGTACCGATAACAGAAGAAATGACGTTTATCGCAAAAGAGGAGCAGATGGTACTCCCTGAAATTTTTGAGCTTGACCCAAAGGATAGGGTCATTGTTTATTTACATTATTATGAAGGATACACGACTACTGAAATTGCCGATTTATTAGAGATGAAAGCAAATACTGTAGGTTCAAAGCTGAGAAGGGCACGATTGAAGTTAAAAATGATTTTGGACGAAGGGAGTAAAGTGTGATGAATGCTTATAAGAATGTGATGAAGCAGATTCATGCTTCCGAAGAATTTAAAAGCAAAATGCAAAAAGAGATGATGGAATATGAGCAAAAAGAAAAGAGGGGTTTTATGAAAAACTTAAAATTGATAGTTGGAAGTGTAGCATCCTGCGCAGTAATTGCTATAGCTGCTTTAACAAATATAAATCACGATAAAGCGTTAGATTTGACGGAAAGAATTGTAGTGGACCATACAGCGCCCGCCGCCAGCGTATTGCTAAATATTGAAGGCTTTATCACAGAGGTCGGAGCAGATGGTCTAAGCTTTACATTGGATAACGGAATGATAGTAGTTGTGACAGATGAAACAGAGTTAGGGATAGATGGACCAACAGCAGCACCTAAAGAGGAGCAATTATTTGAGCCTACATTTAGAGTAGGGAATCTAATCGGTGGCTTTACAGAAGATACGTCCGCAAATCCAGTTACTGCAGCAGTCATATATACGAACTGGAACTTTGAAAACCCTATTCGATGAGTTGCTCTAGCTAAGCAGTAGTAATTAAATATTACGTTAAATCCCTTTGTTGCATTTCTTTGCTAAAGGGATTTTTGTTATTAGTGTTTTTGGATAAGCTAACTACAAATTATTAGAGAGGTATATAGGCCTCCTTTGAAATTTATATCAAGTTTATATAAAGGTTCTATACTTAAAAAAGTTATGCAAAGGAGGACAACAATGAATTTCATAAAATCATTAACAGATAGAGTAGCTACAAAAAAGGGCGCATGGATAACTGTTATACTTTGGTTAGTATTAATGATAGGCATTAGTGCAGGACCGAAATTAGGAGATTATAAAGTAACTAATTTTCAATCGCTACCAAGTGACGCTCAGTCTATGGTTGCACAAATTAAATTAGATGAGTATTTCCCGAAAGATCAGGGGACACCTGGGATATATGTATTCCATAATCCACAAGGAGAACTACAAATACAAGATGCTATTACAATTATTGATGGAATTAAACAGGAAAACTTTGAGGGCATAGAAAGTATTGTTGATATTTCAAAATTACCACCACAAGCATTATCAGCATTTTTATCAGAAGATAAAACGACATTGATTGTTCCTATGAATCTTAAAGCAGGTTTAGGAAACGCAGAATATGCAGAAATTAATGATAAAACTACAGAATTAGGCATTAAAATTGCTCAAAGATTAAATATAAACTTCTATATTACTGGTCCAGCAGGTATTGCGGGTGATACAGTAAAGTTATTTGAATCAGCAGACTTAAAGCTATTATTTGCAACAATCGCAATCATTTTGGCTTTATTAATTATCATTTATCGCTCTCCGTTATTGGCAATAATTCCACTATTTGCAACGGTAGTAGTATATCAAATTGTTAACCAAACAGTGGCTTTACTAGGTATGGGAGGACTTGAAATCAATAATGCTACAACATCAATAATGAGCATTTTATTGTTTGCAGCAGTTATTGATTACTCATTATTTGTTTTCTCTCGTTATCGTGAAGAGTTAAATTATTATGAAGATAAATATGAAGCAATGAGAGTAGCGATGCGTGCAACTGCAACACCAGTATTATTCGCAGGTGGTACTGTATTTGCAGCGATGATTATTTTGTACTTTGCTAATTTCCGGGATTACCAAAACTTCGCACCGGTATTTGGTGCGGCGATGATTATTATAATGATTGCTTCTGTGACACTCATACCTGCACTATTTGCATTGTTTGGACGAAAAGCATTTTGGCCTAAAGTACCTATATATGGTGAGGAAAAGGAAGTTAAACATGGAATTTGGGGACCGATTGCTAAATTTGTTGTAACAAAGCCAGGTTTAGTTGGTGGTACAGTATTACTATTTTTAGTATTAACCGCAATAAATGTATTTAATTTAGATTATGAATTTAACTCTGTAAAAAACTTCCCTGAAAATTTACCGTCTCGTGTAGCATTTGAAATAGTTGAAGAAAAGTTTAATAAAGGTGATTTAGCTCAAACAACAGTACTTGTTACTGGGGAAGGACTAACTCAAGAACAACTACAAGAAATTACAACCAATTTCTTAGAAAAAGAAGATATTAGCTCGGCTAGACCTTCAGGGTTATCGGATAATGGAAAATATGGTAAAATAACAGTATCATTAAAGGAAAATCCTTATAGTATTGAAGCAATTGAATTTTTAGGAGAACTTCGAGATGAATATGCGACTTACCGCTTATCAAATAATAAAGAAGTTGAGTTATCTTATGCTGGTACAACAGCAAAACTAGTTGATGAACAACAAGTAAATAATCAAGATATTATTAAAATTGTGATTTTAGAAACACTGCTCATACTTTTGCTTTTACTAGTCCTTACACGTTCAATTAAAATGCCTATTTATATGATGGCAACGATTTTAATCTCCTTTGTATCGGCGTTAGGATTAGGAATTTTCTTAGTAGATGCGTTATTCGGTTTTGATGCTATTTCAACTCGTGCACCAGTTTATGCTTTTATATTTTTAGTAGCATTAGGAATTGACTACAATATTATTCTTGTCAGCCGTTTCCTAGAAGAACGCAAATATCAAAACGTGAAGGATGCCTTAGAAATAGCTATACGTAATACAGGTGGAGTAATATCGTCAGCAGGTATTATACTTGCAGCAACATTTGCTGCATTAATGACAATGCCGATTACAGATTTATTTATTTTTGGATTTATCGTCGCAATTGGTATTATCATTGATACATTCTTAGTTCGAGGAATGTTATTACCCTCACTCATTTTATTCTTCGAAAAAGATAGTAAATAAGCTCATGGAGGAGGAACAGTAATTGCCATTATTAGTCGTGGACGATGATGAAGCGATTCTGCAATTAGTTTCTATCCATTTAGAACAGGCTGGATATAATGTGAAAAAAGCAAGCAATGCCGAGGCAGCGCTTGCTTTTTTAAAAAAATATTCATTTGATTTAGCAATCATTGATGTGATGATGCCTGGAATGGATGGCTTTCAATTAGCGAATATAGTTACTAAACAATATGAAATTCCCGTTATTTTGTTAACAGCAAAAGGGCAAATTGAAGATAAGGAAAAAGGTTTTGAACAAGGGATTGATGATTATATTGTTAAACCGTTTGAAACAAAGGAGCTGCTTTTCCGCATAAATGCTATTTTACGTCGTTATAGAAAAGTAAATCAATCACAAAGTGTTGCGGGAAATGTCAAAATGGATCAGAACAATTGGGAGCTTAAAATTGGGGACAAGCAATATATTTGGCCAATGAAAGAATTAGAGGTGTTATTCTATTTATTACAAAGGACAGGGCGAAATGTGAATCGTTGGGATTTAATTGATGAAATATGGGGTGAAACCTTAGAGCAACCAGAATTTACACTAAATACTCATATTAATCGAATAAGAGAACGATTAAAAAGAGCTGAAGCTACAATTGAAATTGTTACAATTCGAGGCTTTGGCTATCAACTCGAGGTAAGAGGATGAAATTACTACAGCGCTTTATTTTATATACATTCATGATTATTTGTATGAGTATCTTCATAGGCTTTATTAGTTCAAATATACTTTATGTTGCTTTTGTAAAAGAACAAATGAATAATCGTTATTTAGATATTGCCGAACAATTGGCTGAACAAATGGAAAAGCATGAAACAACCCTGCAGGCATCTTCGGATTTTCTACAAACAATGAGTTACTTAGGTTACCAAATTGCATTAGTTAAGGAAGATGGACAACAGATTATCTTTGGAGAACCATTTCATAATAGTGAGTTAAACGAGCAAATGCATTCAATATTTAAAGAAGAAGATGCGTACCATGGAATCAAATCCTTCAAAAATTCATACTTGATGATGAGTCATTTTGCAAATGATATACAAAATACTGTTGGGACACAGCTAGAGCTTGAAGGTGAAGAATATGCATTATTTTTACGTTCAAATAATACAAGTTTCTTTACAGAGTTTCATTTAATTATTCTTGGCTTTATATTTGCAGTCTTTATTTGTAGCATTATAGGCATTTTACTTGTGTCTCGAAAATTGACTCGGTCACTGTCAGAATTAACAAGTGCAACGCAAGAAATTGCTAATCATAACTTTAATTATCCTCTAATGATCAATAGAAAAGACGAAATTGGAAAGCTTGCTGATAGCTTCCGAATGATGCAACAGAAGTTAGCGAATACAGAGGAAGCACGCAAGAAATTTGTCAATAATGTTTCTCATGATTTTCAATCACCGTTATTAAATATACAAGGATATTCAGAGCTGCTTGATAAGGAAATTTCCTCAGTTGAAGGGAAGAATTATAATAAAACCATTCAAATAGAGGCAAAACGCTTATCAAATTTAACGAAACAATTACTAATACTGACCTCAATTGATCAAAGAACTTACCCAATTAATAAAAAGCTAGTACGTGTAGATGAACAGCTTCATCAAGTTGTGCATTCTATGTTGTGGCGTATAGAAGATAAAGGACTTGAAATTAAAATAGATTTATATCCTGTAACGATTTTTGGGGATCGATCGTTGCTGATGAATGCTTGGGAAAATTTAATTGGAAATGCAATTAAGTATAACAGGCAATATGGAGAAATAAGTATTCAAAGTTTTGAAGAGAATTCTCAAGTTGTCGTGAAGATTAAGGATACTGGTATTGGTATGGAAGAACAAGCAATGGAAAAAATATTTGAACGTTTTTATCGAGTAGATAAAGCTCGAAATAAAGATGGGATGGGATTAGGTTTGTCTATTGTTCAAGAAGTACTTGCTTATCACGATGCTGTCATCGAAATCGAAAGTGAAATAAATAAAGGCGCAACTTTTACTATTATCTTTCCTAAAAGATAGCTTTGTTGCTTCAAAATGCATAATTAAATACAATAAATTCGTAAAAGCTTATAAAACCAGTGTTTATTCCATTTCCAAAATTTTATCTAGCTATTCCTTTGATGAAAGAGTCCCTTAAGCAGGCAATGTACTGCTTAAGGGACACACATTACAGTATTTCACTTTCTCACAACAGGAATCCACATTTCACCGTATACTAAGCCGTCTTTTTCTCCCATTTCAACCGTTGTATTTGGTCCACCAACATAGGCAACATCCTCTGCTGCTAGTAAAGCTTGATCGAAGGCAATGCCGGTAAGCTGATTGCTTAATTCCTCTGATGTGTTTGCTTCTCCCTTCACGACCAAATATTCGCCTTTTGGGAATTGGATAATTCTTGTTGCTTCTGGTAATGTTTCCTTTGTCAAAACGCCAGCGTAGTGCATCATCTTGTTATTTACAGCCTCATTTACAGCAAAGATATAATCATTTGTTGCTAGGTTTTTTAAAGTATTAAGCCTGCCATCTTCTTGGATTGCCTGCCAAAAATCTGACTTTTCCTTGTTAATGCCAATATAATCTGTGTAATCGCTTTTCAGCTCAACTCCTATGCCTAAAACAGTGAAGCCATCTTTTTCTTCAAGCGTATAGTTTCCCATGTTTATAACCTGCCTTTTTTGAATTTTATCAAATGACTTGAGCTTTCATTTGATATACTTATAATAGCGTTTAATCATATCAAAAAATGATACTGTTTAGGAGGGCATAATGAAAAAAGTAGAACGGATTAATGTCATTATGCGGTATATCAACAATCGCTCCCATTTTACAATTTCTGAAATTATGCGGGAATTTAATATTTCTCGTGCGACAGCTATTCGCGATATTCGAGAAATTGAGGCAATGGGTATGCCACTTGATGCTGAGGTGGGAAGAGCGGGCGGCTATTTTGTAATGAATAATTCTATTTTACCCAATGTTCGCTTTACTGATAACGAAATTAAAGCACTTTTTATTGCTTTTATGGCAACGAGAAATCAACAGCTCCCTTATTTAAAAAGCCGACAATCCTTAGCTGAAAAATTACTAGGGCTTATATCGGAAACACAGCAAGATGACCTTGTACTATTAAATCAAATTTTGCTTTTTGAAGGAACGAATCCAAACAATCCCGATTTACTAGAGCTATCTGATTTGCCACATCCAATATTAGAAAAGCTGATTCAAATCATTCTTTTAGATAGCTGTTTACAGCTCACTGTCAAAGAGGGGCAATATACCATTTATCTTTTGCATCTTTATCATGAAAAGGGGTTATGGTTTATCGAAGGCTTTGATTTAAAGGAGGAAAAGAGAAGAATTTTTTCGGTGGATAAGCTGATAGATGTAGAGCCAGCCTCTATGAAAAAACAGTTAAATAAGAAAAAAATTTTAGAAAAGTTAAGTAAGCAGGAGGAAGAAATTAATCTTATTTTAGAGCTAGGTCCAAGGGCAATTGCTCAATTTAAAAAATACCATCCTCTAAAATTTTCCCTTACCTATACGAATCCCTTCCAAACGACAGCGATGCTGGAAACCTACATCGATATAAACAATGCAGATGAATTAGAAGAGCTAACAAATTGGCTCCTTTTTTTGGGGAAAGATATAACGATAAAAGAAGTGCCACAAGCAGTTTTAACTAGTTTACGAGAGGCATTTCACCGGGGCGTCCAAAAAGCCGTACATAGCCGGCATTTTGGACAGTGGCGATGATAATTGACAAAATATTGACTCAACTATATAGAGAAGACATCTTTAAAAACGTGATGAACATTAGCTTTAGCAGTGTCTATCTTCGATAAAAATGGAGCAATGAAAACCTGCGGTATCAAAATGAAATAGGCTTTTCAGACAACCTCATCGTTTGAAAAGGAATTCCTTTTTGGCGACCATAATAGCAAGAATAAGGATGAAATGAAGAGCGGTTTCCTGATAAAATGAATGCAATTAACTTGATGCGGAAGGAGCGGTAGATTATATGGTGACCAATATTGACCTAACATTTGAAGAAATGTGGGAAAAAATTATGGCTTGTGACCGAAAATATGATGGTTTATTTTTCACTGCAGTAAAAACGACGAAAATATACTGTCGCCCTTCCTGCAGGTCAAGGAAGCCTAAAAAGATAAATGTGGAGTTTTATGATGATAAAAGGGCTGTTGAAGAAGCAGGCTATCGTCCATGTAAACGATGTCAGCCTGAAATCGAGCATTCACCGCATATTGAGGTTGTAAAAAATATTATCACATTTCTAGTTAATCATTATAAGCAAAATTTAAGCTTGAAGGATATAGCAAGGCAGATTGGCTTAAGTCCTTATTATTTAGAGCGTTTATTTAAACAAGAAACTTCTGAGACACCACGCACATATTTGGAGAAAATACGCATTGATAAAGCTGCCTATCTTCTTAAAAGTAGCAAATTAACGAATTTGGAGATTTGCTATGAGGTTGGCTTTCAAAGCCCTTCTAATTTTTATAAAGTGTTCCGAAGCTTAAAAAGCTGTTCGCCGAGCGAATATAGAAAGGAATTCCAAAATGCAATGGATTGATTCCGAATCTTATTTCGAAGTCTTGCCTCCTAAACAATTTAATTTTGATGCGTGTTTAGTTTATTTAGATAGATCAAATTTAGAGGTGCTCCACCAAATAACAGATAGTTCCATATATAAAGTAATAAGTGAAACTTTATGTAAAGTGACATCAGTAAATCATCGCATAAAGATTGAATTTCCGATGGGGGTTCCACCCGCAGCTGAACGTAAAAAAGTAGCACAGTATATTTGGGAGTGGTTTGATTTGGAACAAAATTTAGAGGGTTTTTATCAATTGGCTAGCCAAGATAAAATACTCAAGCCACTTGTTGAAAAATATTACGGTTTAAGGATTGTGTGTATTCCAGATTTATTTGAGGCATTTGTTTGGGCAATTACAGGTCAACAAATTAATTTAACATTTGCTTACACATTAAAGAAACGATTGATTGAAAAATTTGGAGAGTATGTGATTTTTGAGGGGAAACAGTTTTGGCAATTCCCTACAGCTGGAAAAATAGCAGACTTGACTGTAGAGGACTTGAAGCAGCTTCAATTCACTACAAGAAAGGCTGAATATATTATTAACATTGCGCGGGAAATAGTGAATGGCAATCTTTCGAAAGAAAAATTATTAGAAATGAAGGATATAGAAAAATCGTTAACATCAATAAGAGGTATTGGCGCATGGTCGGCAAATTATGTGATGATGCGATGCCTACATCAAAGCGCTGCTTTTCCAATTACAGATGTGGGTCTTCATAATGCATTAAAAGCTCTTTTACATCTTGAAGAAAAACCAACAATAAATCAAATAGAGGCGTATGCGGCTAATTGGCAAGGCTGGCAGGGATATGCAACCTTTTATTTGTGGAGGTCATTATATGGAGAAAAAATATAAATTATACTATGAATCACCTCTTGGCACAATTGAAATAATGGGAACAGATGCAGCGATTATTTCTATACTCTTTTCCGAAAAGGATGATGCAGAACAAACTGAGGCATCGCCGATTTTAACAGCATGCTACAATCAGCTTGATGAGTATTTTAAGGGGCTACGCCAAGACTTTACATTCCCATATCAATTTGAAGGAACTGAGTTTCAAAAAAGAGTGTGGTGTGCTTTAACAGCAATACCGTATGCTGAAACGGCATCTTATAAGGATATTGCGGTTGCTATTGAAAATGAAAAAGCTATTAGAGCTGTAGGGAGTGCAAATGGCAAAAATAAGCTTAGCATTGTTGTGCCCTGTCACCGGATTATCAGCTCTAATGGAAAGCTAACAGGCTATGCGGGCGGTTTGTGGAGGAAGGAATGGCTGCTTCAGCATGAACAATCTATGAAAAGGGACGAGTCTTAAAAGGCTCGTTCTTTTTTGTTTTAATTTCTTTCAGGAATGTTTTCTGTACCGATAGCAAGTCGACAGGTACGGAGCTCTCCTACCTCTATAGATGGCGAGATGAATACAAGCATTATTTTAGCTAGTGTCCTAACACTCACTGATAAGGAGGAACTTAGTCTAAGAACATCGTATACTGAGGTAACGACTGAGTGACTAACATCGTGTTGGGATAAAGCTTATGGTGGATGTCACAGCGGTTAACTTCTACTGATTAGCTAGAAAAATCGGGGCGTAATTTATATAAATGTATTTTTTAAAATTTAGCCTTTGTGCATTACATTTAGATTAAAGACATATCAAATGAAGTGACTAAAAGACAGAGATAAGGGTATTCAGAAATCAGCAATGCAATTTTCTGAATACCCCCTTCCATTTACGATAAATTTTCTATTTCTCTTCACTTGCAAATGCTTTTAATAACTCACGTACTTCCTCAAGGGAATTAGCGTTCATTAGTTGATTTCTTAGTTGGCTTGCTCCTTTGAAGTCGCGTACATATATTTTAAAGAAGCGTTGCAATGCTTTAAATGAGCGTGTCTCAAATTGCTTTGAGTAATGCTCGTATAAGTCGAGATGTAAGTGCAGTAAACGAAGATATTCTGACGTGTTATGCTCCTTTAGTTCCTTTTCAAAGGCAAAAGGGTTTGTAAAGACACCACGTCCAATCATAACACCATCAATACCGTATTGCTGAGCTAGTTCAAGTCCTTTAGCGCGATTAGGAATGTCACCATTAATCGTTAGCAATGTATCGGGTGCTATTTCATCACGCAATTTTTTAATGTCTGCAATTAGCTCCCAATGCGCGGCCACTTTGCTCATCTCTTTTCGCGTACGAAGATGAATAGAAAGGTTGGCGATATTTTGTTTGAAAAGGTGCGTAAGCCATTCGCGCCATTCTTCTATTTCCGTAAAGCCTAGTCTTGTTTTAACGCTAACAGGCAATCCACCCGCTTTGGCAGCTTGAATAATTTCGGCAGCAAGCTCAGGGCGAAGAATTAAGCCTGCTCCTTTTCCTTTTTCTGCTACATTATCAACGGGACAGCCCATATTAATGTCGACGCCTTTAAAGCCGAGCTCCTTCATACCAATGCTCATTTGCCTGAAATGTTCTGGAGTGTCACCCCAAATATGAGCTACAATCGGCTGCTCATCATCTGTAAAAGCTAAACGACTTTGTAAACTGTCGACGCCATTTGGATGACAGTAGCTCGCTGTATTAGTGAATTCCGTAAAAAATACATCTGGGCGACCTGCCTCCGCAATAACATGTCGAAATACAACGTCCGTTACTTCCTCCATTGGTGCTAATATAAAAAATGGTCGCGGTAAATCAAGCCAAAAATTACTTTGCTTCATTGATAAAATCCTCTCTTTTAAAACTCTATCTTGCAAAAAGATACCATACTTATTTTCTTTCTGCACAGTTAATTGACTTGAATCTTTCCATTACCTTTAATTGACCGTGCTATATAACCAACGAAGTGCATTAATAAAGTATGTGCTAAAGAAACAAACATCGTGTGTTCCTTCTGGCTGTAATTCAAATAATAAATTACTTTCTAAATAGCCTTCCTTCGCAAATTGCTCATAGGCTTTTTTTGTATGGTTGACCATGTTTTTTGAATATTACTTTTATGAACTCCTTTTTCTTAATTTAGGAAGTAATAACTTTTAACTTCTTTCAGTGGGTGTTACCGTTTTTGAAGATGAAATTTCGAGCAAGCCCCAAAAAATCTGGACTAAAGTTAGCTAAGAAGTAATTGACAAAAGCTATTACAGAGGGCTTATTTTTTTATGTAGCAAATCTAAAAAGTCGATTCGAAAAAACATATGCTTTTTCGAATCGACATGATAGCCCTATATTCCATTTATCTTAATTCAGTCGGTGTCCCAAATACACTGAATCAAAATCCCGATGCAATTTCGCCGAGATGTAATTGATAGTTAGCTACTAGCGTGCAGAAATACCACCATCAATGATGAACTCAGAGCCTGTAGAGTAGCTTGATTCATCAGAGGCTAAAAATAGTACCATTTTTGAAACCTCCTCAGGCTGTGCAACACGTTGTAGTGGGATATGCTTTGCAAATTCTTCTACCGCTGCCTTCGTATCCTCTTGCACAACCATTGGTGTAGCAATTACACCTGGGTGTACAGAATTTACACGTATATTGTAATGAGCGCCTTCGATTGCTGCTGCTTTTGTCATGCCACGCACAGCAAATTTTGTATCTGTATAGCCAATTGCACCAGCAACTAAGCCATTTAAGGAAGAAATATTAACAATTGAGCCGCTACCAGATTTTTGCATTGAAGGGATGACTGCCTTTGTACCTAAAAATACAGATACTTGGTTAATTTCTACGATGCGACGGTATTCTTCAGCAGTAGTTTCCAGTATTGACTTTGCCATTGTGATACCCGCATTGTTTACTAAAACATTTACCGGACCAAAAGCGTCCTCTGCTTTCGCAACAACTGCTGCCCAGTCCTCTTCACTTGCTACGTTTTGTTTAACAAAAACTGCATTTTCACCTAATTCAGCAGCTAATGCTTGTCCCTTTTCTTCGTTTAAGTCAGTGATAACAACCTTTGCACCTTCTTCAACAAATAATTTTGCATGTGAAGCGCCCATACCTTGTGCAGCACCAGTAATAATTGCAACTTTACCTTCTAAACGAGCCATAGTAAAACTCCTCCTAAGTGTAATAATAAAATTAAAATCACTCTTGCAAATGGTAAGTATAAATAAACTACAATTGTAAATTAACAGAATTGAGTGGGGAATGTCAATTTAAAATCCCTCGTTTTAAGAAGACAATCATTTCTTAATATTCGCCATCTTTGTTGTCAATCGAAATGCAATTGAATCATGTTATAATTTGTACAAAGCTTGTATGAAATTAGGTGATTTTAGCAATGACAATAGAAGACCGACGAATAGTAAGGACACGTAAAAAATTAAAGGATGCTATGTTATTTTTATTAAAGGAAAAAGATTTTAAAGATATTTCTATTACAGAAATTGCAAAAGTAGCAGGATGTAATCGCGTCACATTTTATTCACATTATGAAGATAGCATGCAGCTACTAGCAGATATTTTTAAGGACTATTTAGACGAGCTGGCACAATATTATCGTGATAGCTACAAAGGGAAAAAATCGTTTACATTAGCTGACCCTACACCAACCATTCCCATTTTTGAATTTGTCTATAACAATCAATTTATCTTTTCACTTATGCTGATGGGGGAAGTTATTCCAGGCTCTCAAAACATCTTTTGTGAAACAATTGGCAGCATTAGCCGCAAAGATTTGAGCTTGCCAGAAAAAGTGTGGTTTGATATAGAGGCAATCAATTCGTATGAAACATATGCATTTTTAGGTTTATTCATTTATTGGATTAAGCAGGGCTTCAAAAGTACCCCTAAAGAAATGGCAGAAAGATTAGCATTTTTACACACGATGTCTCTTGGGGAAGTTAAGGTTGTTTCGGGGGAAGATAGAGATTTATAGATTAACTTCTTTCAGTGATGTTTTCTGTGACGAGTAACCGCAAGAGCACATGTTTTCTATACGGAAAGCGTAGCGACAAATCTTATTTGGGCGACAGGGACTCTATAGATGGTGCGAGCATTAGAGCTGTTTCAGCGGGCGATAAAGCCTTCGGCGGACGTCGCAGATTTTGAAGGAGTGTTTTCGAGTGAATTCGAAAAAATCAGGACGCAATTACGCCAAGACATAATTGATAAAATAACTAATTGAATTTGAAGGAAAAGATGTTGAATTAGGAAGACACTCTTGCTATTTACTTAAAGAAGACATGCCTCTATCTACATCCTACCAAAAATGAAATTATAAGTCTATTAATAATTTCGGTGGCATGTGATAATAATTTTGCGCAAATACCTTATAACGTTATGATGAATTGAGAGGCAAGGATGAAGCAAAATATATATGATAACAATAAATTTTTTCAGCAGTATAAAGCATTAAGAGCTAGGGAAAATAACTATAATAATTTGTTGGAGCAGCCCTATTTTATCTCACTTGTACCGGAGGTAAGAGGTAAGGTTGTACTAGATATTGGTTGTGGGATGGGGGACTTTGCAGCAACTTGTGTTCAACAAGGTGCAAAGCATGTCACAGGTATTGATATTTCGGCTAATATGATTGCTACTGCTAAAAGTAATTATACTTATGAAAACTTAATTTTTAAGCAAACAGCATTTGAGGATTTAACAGTGCCTGCTGCATCAATTGATTTTATTAGTAGCTCATTAGTATTCCACTATATGGCGGATTTCCAGCAACTTATAAAAGAGATTAGTCTAGCATTAAAAAGTGATGGAATATTGCTATTTTCTATCGAGCACCCGATTGTTACAGCGAATAAGGGAAATGATAGTTGGATTACCAATCAAGCGGGGGATATATTCCATTTTGCTTTAGATAACTATCAAGATGAGAGTTTGCGTACACAGCATTGGTTCGTTGATAATGTCATGACCTACCATCGTACAATGTCAACGGTTTTGAATACGCTAATTGATTATGGTTTACAAATTGAAAAAATAGTGGAGCCAAAGCCGACTGATGATGCCATCGACAAATTACCTAGTATACAAAAGGAGCTACGCCGTCCGTCATTTTTAATTGTAAGAGCGAGAAAGGGCTAGTGAAGGTATAATAAAGTATGATGGATAGAGGAGGTTACACATGAATATAGAAAGCATTATTTTCGATTTAGATGGGACGTTATGGGATTCAAGAAGGACAGTGGCGCAATCATGGACAAAGGTCATTCAGGCATCTCCTTTCGGAAAAGGAGAAGTGACCGAAGAGGATTTGTCGCGGGTGATGGGGCTGCAAATGGAGGAAATAGCTGAAGTTTTATTTGATTATTTGAATGAAGAACAGCAATCGGCGCTTATGTCTGCGTGTGGTCGGCAGGAGGAAGCAGATTTATTGCGCTATGGGGGGAATTTATATCCACGACTTGAGGAAACTTTGAAGAGTCTTGCGCAAAAATACCGTCTGTTTATTGTGAGCAATTGTCAAGAAGGCTATATTGAAGCATTTTATGAATATCATAAAATGGAGAAGTATTTTATAGATTTCGAAAACCCTGGGCGAACAGGTTTATCAAAGGGAGAAAACATTCAATTAATTATGGAGAGAAATAATATAAAAAATGCAGTGTATGTAGGGGACACACAGGGAGATATGCTCGCTGCAAAGCTTGCAGAAATACCGTTTGCTTTTGCATCATATGGCTTTGGAGAGCCAGAGAGATATGACTATATTATTGAAGAACCAGCAGACTTATTAAAAATATTTTAATATAATAGTAAAAGAGTAATTCATAGGAGTTGAAACAAATTGACACGTTATAAAGGGTTGTATATTGTCGCTGCACTTTTTGCTCTAACTTTAGTGTTAGTAGGCTGTGGTGCAAAGAAAGTGGAGGATGATACAGTGACAGAGGAAACAGGCGATTATGCAGCGGAGGTTAAGGAAAATCCGATTGTAACGATTACGATGAGCAATGATGAAAAAATCGTTATCGAATTAGAGCCTTCTGTAGCACCAAATACAGTGGCAAACTTTATTTCTCTAGTAGAACAGGGTTTTTATGATGGGCTGATTTTCCATCGAGTGATTCCGGGCTTTATGGTTCAGGGGGGTGACCCGCTAGGCAATGGAACGGGTGGTCCTGACTATGGAATCGAAGGTGAGTTTTTAGCAAACGGATTTGAAAATGATTTGAAGCATGAGCGTGGCGTTATTTCAATGGCGCGTGCAGGTGACCCTAATTCAGCGGGTTCACAATTTTTCATTATGGTAGAGGATGCGCCGCATCTTGATGGACAATATGCTGCTTTTGGAAAAGTAATTGAAGGCATTGAAGTAGCGGATGCTATTGTTAATGTAGAGCGTAATAGCACGGATAAGCCGCTAGAGGATCAACAAATGAAAAAGGTAGAAGTTGATACAAAAGGTTTTCAGTATCCAGCACCACAAGTAATTCAATAGACAAGCATGAAGAGCTGAGGCTGCGGGGAAGTAGATTTTCCCGACAGCTTCAGCTCTTATGCTTTATATGCGATGAAATTAAATAGATAATGTAGCGACGATTTCAGCAATTACGATTTGGTTTGAAATTATTGGTGATTCCCCATTGCTTTGAGCATCCCTCGCATGCAGTTTTTTAAAGGAATCGGAGGCTCTCCAAGTTTGGAAATTTTCTAAGGCTTGCCAATACATCATGACGTTCATTTCATCATGCTCGCGATTTTGTGTACAAACGCTTACTTCAACTTTATGAAAGCCTTCAAAATCTAATAACTCCTTCTCGGAGGTAAATGCAGGAGCAATTTTATGCCCCATTCCTTTTTTAACTAAAAAGCGATTTGATACAGTATACATCATATAGCCTCCCAACTCATTTGAGAATGATAATCAATTAATGGTAAAGCATATTTATAGTAATAATACAATCTCGATTTTTCTCTTATGTCCTCATCTTCTAAGTATTAAGAGGAATACTTCTATAAAATATTGGGTTCGAAATTCTAATTGACAATGATTATCAATAAATATAGAATGATAGTCGTAAAGCTATAAAGTCTATATGAATTCTAAAAAACTTTATTTTAGTCTGGAAATTGGTGTGCTAGCCTATTTTCTAGAAAAGCTAAAACTACTGCTATAAGGAGCTGTTTTCATGATTGCTGTAATTTATTATGCGTATGGTGCACCGAAATCAATTGATGATGTTCAAACATATTTCAGTAATATTTTAAAGGGGAAGCCCATACCAGCACAGATGCTTGGTGGTATTGAAGAGGCTTTTAAAAAATCAGGGTTGCCAGATTTTATTCGTTCCTCAACAGAACGTATCGCAAAAGCGCTGCAAACGACTTTAAATAATAGGTCAGAGGAAGAGGTACGTTTATACAATGCTTATAAGCATACGGCTCCGTTTGTGGAAGATGTATATAATGAGGCGGTACAAGCTGGTGCAGAGACAATCGTTACACTGTCAGTTAATCCAATTTTATCTGTTAGTGGTGGAGGGGCAGTGCATACGGAAGTGGCAGAGCTTGTAAAAGGAAGCGATATTCGTCATATAGCGATTGATAATTGGCACTTAGATGAAGGGATTGTTAACGTTTATGCAGAGCGTGTTCGACGTGCCTTTGATTGGCTACCTATTGAAGCACAGAAATCAGCTTATGTACTTTTTACTACGCATAGTCAACCATTAGTTCCTGAGCGCAGTGAGCCTTACGCTAAACAATTCGAGGAGCTTTCAGCCGCGATTGCTAAAAAGGCTAATATTGAGCGCTTCCAGCCTGTTTATCGTTCTGGTAAATCTGAAGGCTGGCTGTCCCCAAATGTGAAGGATGCGATGAAAAATTTACACGCTGCCGGGGCACAAGGCTTTGTTACATGTGAGTTATTAAGCGTTAGTGCCGATGTAGAATCATTTAGTGAAATCAATTCTGAATGTAGAGAGTTAGCTAAGGAGCTAGATGTCAGCTTTGCAACTTCAGAGTTTTTAGGTGATAGCTTCGATACAATATTGGCTTTAACTGCATTAATTGAAAAGCGTATTCAAGCAGTTGTTACAAATTAAATATTTACAACGAGGGGCTGTCCAAAAAGCCGTGCATAGCCGGCATTTTGGACAGTAGCGATGATGTTTCGCAAAATGTTGATTCATTTAAACAGAAAACGCTTCTTTTAAAAATGGGATGAACATTGGTTTTGTCAGTGTTATCCCTCAAGTAAAAGGGAGGCGATGAAAACATTTATTTCAATGCGGTGTCAAAACAAAATGGACTTTTCGGACAACTCTCTTGCTTCTAAATTAAATATTTGCTAAAACTGCTTGTACCTATCGCTTCGCTTTCGGCACACAAAGCATTTGCTCCTGCGGTTACTCGTCGCAGTATAATATTTGCTCCTGCGGTTACTCTCGGCATAAGTGTCAAAAGTCCCCTTAACTAATCTGGTTCCCCTAATTTATAGCTAATTACACAATGAAATACGTAATGATAGATAGAAAAAGTGAGGTAATCAGCATAGCTAAAAGCGGTCGCAAAGCCTTTGTTCGAAGGTCTTTCAAATTAATATTTAAGCCTAGTCCAATCATAGCCATGGTCAAAATAAAAGAAGTGAAAAATGATATTCCATCCATGACACTTGCAGGGACTGTAATGACACGATTAAGTATATAGCTTCCGAATAAGCTCATTATAATAAATCCTATAAGAAACCATGGAAATTCAATTTTTGTATCAGAATCAGCTTCTGTTTTTCTTTTGTGCTTCATCCAATAGATAAGTATAAAGCTTAATGGAACAAGTAGGAAGACACGGCCTAGTTTGGCTAGTAAAGCTATTGCAAGAGCATCCGAGCCCGCAGGTGTACCAGCTAGGGCAACATGTGCAATTTCATGTAAGCTAATCCCCGACCAAATACCATATTGTATATCCGTTAAAGGTATTAAAGGTCTTATAATAGTATAAGTAACGGCAAAAATCGTTCCTACAAGTGCAATGATACCAGCACCAATTGCGGTATCTTCATCCTTCGCTTTCAAAATAGGTGAAACAGCAGCAATAGCGGCTGCACCACATACCCCAGTTCCTATTCCAAGGAGTAAAGATAATGAGGTATCTGCTTTTAATAATTTAGCCAAAAACATGGTAAGAACTATTGAAAAAACTATAGTACCGACATCTTTAACAAGCAGACCTAATCCCTGATGAAAAACAATATCCATATTAAGCTTTAATCCAAAAAAAATAATTGCAAGCCTTAATAGCTTTTTAGAGGAAAATTGAATTCCTTCACGTAGTTTTTCAGGATATCCCCATATTTGACGAAAAATAATAGCAATGATAATGGCACATGCAAGCTGTCCTACATGATTCAGAACAGGTAATTTTGAAAGTCCGAAGCTAACCAATGCAATAATAAAAGTAAAACCAATTCCCGCAAGCCAATTTCTCGATGCAAATGATTTATGTGAATCTGTCATATAAAAATCTCCTTTAGTTAATATTTTGTTTTAATCATATGCCTCTAAAAATAATAAGTAAAATCAATTATAATAATGATAATGATAAGTAATAGGTTATCATTAGTGGATTGTTAAACCGCTTAAGGCTTACTATAAATGATTGAGAAAGAGGAACTCAGTCTAAGAACATCGCATGCTAAGATAGTGACTGAGTGACTATGTCAGACTTGCGGCGAATGTCACAGAATGTGACGCTCTTAGGTTAACTTTCAACTAGTTCGCTCAAAAAAATTTAGAAGAAAGTTAGCCGAGGCGTATTTGATAGGAGTGAGAAAGTTGGACCAAGCATTACGTGTTTTTATTACAGTTGTAGAGCAACGAAATTTTACTCGTGCTGCTGAAATACTTCATATGACACAGCCAGCAGTTAGCAGTTATATCCAAAACTTAGAGCGCATAATGGGAACAAAATTATTAGAAAGAACTAATAAGTTTGTTAGGCTTAATAAAGCTGGAGAAATTGTTTACCATCATGCAAAGGATATTTTAGGTCTTTACACGCGGATGGAAAATTTATTAGATGATTTGAAGCATACTGCAAGAGGCACTTTATCTATTGGCTCTAGCTATACTTATGGGGAATATATTCTACCTTATAAGATTGCTACTTTGTTGGAGATGTATCCACAAATAAATCCAAATATTATGATAAAAAATTCCCATGAAATTATTGAATTACTCCTACAAAACCAAATTGATGTGGGAATTATAGAAGGGGAAATAAATAATGAAAAAATTAAAATAACCCCCTTTGCATCTGATTATTTATCAATAATTGCAGCATCTGACCATCCTTTATTGGATTTATATAACATAACTCCTTTCGATTTGAGCCATGAGACTTGGCTTGTTCGCGAGGAGGGGTCAGGAACACGGGATATGCAAGAAAAGGGGTTTAAGCAGCTAGGCTTTTATCCTGAAAGACTGATGACTTTTAGTAGTACACAGGTTATAAAGGAATCAATTGAAGCAGGTTTAGGAATTTCTTTACTTTCTCATTCAACTATAAAAAAAGAATTAGAATTAAATAAATTGCAGCTAATGAATATAAAAGGGTTTCCAATTACGAGGAATTTTTCACTTGCAACGACAATTGCGGAATTCCAAACAAAAGCAACAGAGGTTTTTATTGAGTTATTAATTAAGTAACTTGATTTTTTATATTAATATACAGAAAAAATTTTAGTTTTTTAACCTAGATTTAACCTTTACATGCTATGGTTTGAAGCAAAGGAGTTAGACAAATTAAATGAGGGGGTAAGAAAAGTGAAGAAAACGTTAATTGGTAGTGCGTTGGCTTTTGGTTTATTGATAGGTAGCGGAGGGGTCTCAGCTAATGGAACAATTCCGCCATTAAATATTCAAGGGATGGATATTGAAACGGCTTTAATGATGGTTCAATCTCAGCGAACGAGCTTATTAGATGAACAATTAAAAAGTCAAATCGAGAATGTGCAGCAAAGGACTGAGGATATTGCTGTATTGAATGAACAAATAGCGCTATTAAATCAAGAGGCGGCTACGGCGAATTCAACTAGACAAGCAGAATTAGCGCAACAAATTAATGAATTAAAAGCTCAAATTTCTACACTAAGCAATTCACAGCAAATGGATATGCTACGTCTGCAAAGTTTAAATAATAAGCGTAATGAGGCGTTTGATGTGATGACAGATTTTGTGAAGAAAATGCAGGATAGTCGCTCGTCGATTATTAACAATATGCGCTAATAAAGCGAACAGGAGGGGCAGAGATGGAGAAAAAACAATTATTTATTTTAGCGACAGCAGGGGTTGTCACGGCGAGTGCTGTTGCAGGGGGTGGGCTAGCAGCACAAGCCGCTGAAGTCCCATTTTCAGATGTGCAGGAGAAAAACAGTCATTATGAAGCGATTATAAATTTGACCGAGCGCGGCATTATTCATGGCTATCCTGATGGCACATTTAAACCGAATGAAGCGGTGACATATGCACAGGCTGCGAAAATGCTTGCAGGTGTTATTGGCATGGAAGGAACAGGCGAGGAACTTCTACAGTTATCGGGTATTTTGGACAATCCAGCCGATATTAATCAACCTATTACACGTTATAAGATGGCTGCGATTATTGCACAAACATTGCAGTTACCTACTTCAGAGAGTGTAGCCATGCCATTTATAGATGTGGAGGTAGCTCATCAACAAGCAGTAGCAGCGTTATTTGCCAATCATATTACAAAGGGGACATCTACTACTACTTTTAGCGGTAATCAATTTGTGACACGTGGTCAATTAGCAACATTTATCGTTAGAGCAGAGCAGGCAAGCGAGCGTGCAGCGGCAGCTAGTCAAGTTATAGGGGCTACTATTACCGTACAAAATATTGAAAATGGAGAGCTGGTAACAGATGCACAGAAATGGTCCATTGGCACAAATGCACAGCCCATTTTAAACGTTAAAAATGCGGCTGCTTTAGCTGGGGCAAAGCTAGATGTCATTATTGTAAACGGAGAAATTACTGAAGTGTTGGCAATCGACCTAAATGCATCGGGAGAGTCCAACGCCCATGTAGTATTGGATGGTGGCAATGCCTCTGTTGGTTATATTGTAGTCAATGCTGATTTTATTGAATTGAAAAACATAACAATCGAGGCAGACCTCCGTGTTGCGGGGCAAACTTCCTATATCGCGTTAGACGGAGTAAATGTCTATGGAGAAATGTTTTTACAGGAGAATGAGACACCTAAAGTAGCATCGCTAACTAAGGTAGCCACTAATTTTTTTGTAACGGTAACGGAAATTAACGGCAGCTTCATCAACGCTATTTTTGTGGGATCAGGGGCGGTGATTAATTCTAATGATTCGCTACCATATATCAATTTCATTAGCCCATCATTAGAAATAAATGTCCCTCATGTTGGTATGGTTGATATGAATCCTAACATGTATCCAAATCAGATTTTGGATGGTTCAGCTGCAATTGATTTATTGTCAATGAATCCAGATTTAATGGGGGCGATTCTGGATAATTTGAATAAAATTCGAGCAGAGAATGAGCAATTTTTAGAAAACCTAAGGTCTTCAATGGAGAATAGCGACATGCTCAACGAGCTAGGAGCGAATATTGACATGTCCAACCAGCTAGATGCGCTAATAGCTTCAATTATGAGAACTGCACAGCAACAATTACCTGAAGAACGAATAAGAGAAATTGTCGAACAGCTTGCCCCTAATTTATCACAGCAAGATAAAGAAAAAATGCAAGGAGTAGCTGATTCCTATGTTAGAGATGAGTTGCAAAAGTTAAAGCTAGAAGAATTGAAAAGGCAGCAAGAGGCGAGACTGCAGGAGCTAGAAAATAAAAAGAAACAACTAGAAGAGGAGAACCGCAGGAGGGCAGAAGAATTGCGTGCTAGATTACAAGGTAAATTAAAAATAGACAATGTTCTTCTACCTGAGGCAGCAAATGCTGGACTTGTACTTGGAGAGGGAGTAGAGGTAGGAAATATTACAACAGACCTTCCATTAGATCAATTGCGCCAACGAATCGAAAACCGAGGGCAAATCCGCACAATTACACAGGCCAATGGCCAACAATTACCGTTCACTCCAGCAGTCGTAGATAATAGCTCGAGCGGTAGCAATACTGGTGGAGGCAGCTCTGGCAGCGGAAATACAAATCCGCCACTTGTAATAACGAGCCTTGAAGCAATGATTGGCAATGCGCTTGAACAGCTAGCTGAGGTGAAAAATGGCACGATACCTATATCGGAAAATGGTTATGATATTTCTTACGACCAGGCATGGATACCTCAAAGGGCAGTAAATACACTAGAAATGGCGATTACAGAGGCACAAACTATGGTGACAGATGCCAAGCGCTCACCAATTGCTAATCAACGGGTTGCATCCTTAACAAATATGAATCTTTTAGTAGCTGTGACTCAAACAGACATTAATAATATGGTAGAAAAGCTTGAAAAACTAGGAAATATTCAGCATATTGCTAGTGGTTTGCAGGAGCTTGTGGCAATCCAGCAAGCATTAGACGGGGAAGAGTTAATGATTTATTTGGATGGAGAAGAACCAAGTGTTGGCATAGTGTACGAAGCTATTTGGTCTATTCTATATGATAAGTTTGAGGAAGAGCAATTAGCAACTATATTCGGGTTACTAGAGGAAATGCGAAATGCTATTCAAATAACTGGTGATACAGTAACATTTATATTAAATGAAGCGATTTCTTATACCGACCCTGTAACACAGCAAACAACAGAGCTTGTACCAGCAATAATTGCGCAGTTAACAATTAAACAAGAGGTAGATTCACCAACAACTATCATAATTAATGCAATAGGGGCTGGGAAAGATGATTTGGAGCTAGTCCTTACTTGTGCAGAAAGTGTTCCAGTAGAGCTAGTAGGCAAAATGCTAGAAGTTACGTTTGATACTACAACAATTGGTGGTGCAATCAGTGGGATAGATGGGAATCAAATTTTTATCACACTAAATGCTCCATCTGAGGGATATCCGACAGCGATTACACTTGCAGACTATGAATTTATTTTACAACCTATATATTAGAAAAATGTGCGAACGCATCGCTTATTAGATAGCCTGTTAATATAGGATAAAATGGCTTAGACATGTTAGAATCATTCTAACATGTCTTTTCAATAGTTAAGGGGTATTCATATGGAACCAATTATTCAAGCTGGCAATAAAAAAGTGTATCCGATTATTTATAAGCCATCCAAAAATTCGCGTGATAGTATCAACTGCTTTTTAGTAGAGGATGCCTATAGTTTGACGTTAATTGATGCGGGGATAGAACATCCTGTTTATAAGCAGTTTTTCAAGGAGCAGCTTGCGGCATATGGCTTTCAACTACAGGATATTTCACAAATTTTATTAACACACCATCATAATGACCATACCGGGATGGTTAATGATATTGTCGCGTGTAAAGAAATCCCTGTTTATGCAAGCGATAAAGCGGTTCCGCGATTGCGTTTCGAGCCCGATTTTTTGCATTATAAAATTGTTTTTTTCGAGCGGTTATATAGAGCGTACGATGTGTTACATATGCCAGCGGCTATGCAACGTATGGCGAAGTTAAAGGCAACTTATGAGCAGCGCGAGCAATTGAAAGTGCAGGCAGAGATACTTCCGTTGCATCAATCGCAAATGCTAGGTGATTTTCGCATTCATTATTTCCCGGGACATTCGCCTGATTCAATTGCTTTTTATGATGAGAGTACAAAATGGCTATTTGCTGGGGATATTATGTTTGCTAACAGTATACCGAATGCGCTAGTAGATTTTGATGAAGAAGGGGCAATGCTCCCAACTGTGCAGCAACAGCGAGAATCCTTTTATGCTTTGCAAAACTTTGAGCTAGCGCATGTGTTTGCAGGTCATCAGTCGAGCTTTACAAATGCAAAACAAGTAATCGAGCAGAGCTTGCGGCGAATGGAGCTGAAATGGCAACGTATCGAGCAGGCAATGCAGCAAGGGGAACGAACAGGTCAACAATTAGCACAGGCGGTGTACGGCACGAAGCTAGAGAAAGCATTTATTTTTGTACTATCGGATATTATTGGTTATACGCATTATGGCGAAATGCAAAAGAAGATGACCATTCATAAAGAAAAGGAAGTTTGGCTATTTAATAATGAGAGGAGATAAAATATGCGAACAATAACAGACCATATTGGGCGACAGGTGACATGTTCTACCCAACCACAGCGCATTATTTCCATTTGCCCTGCCATTACCGAAACATTATTTGCTATAGGCGCAGAAGAGCTACTAATCGGGCGTACGAAGTATTGCATTTTTCCGAAAGGACAGGTAGAGAAATTAACGGCTGTCGGTGGTACGAAGCAGGTTGATATCAACTTGATAAAGCAGCTAAAGCCGGATTTAATACTTGCAGAGAAAGAGGAAAATACAGCGGAAATTGTGACACAGCTTGAGCAAATTGCCCCAGTGTTTGTAGCGGAGGTGCAAGCGATTGAGGATGGTCATCGTCTTATAGAAACGCTCGGTATGTTAACAAATAAAAATAATAAGGCGACGAAGCTTGTACAGGCAAGCAAAGCGGGCTTTGCCTCTTTACCTCAGCAAAGTCGAGGGCTAGCGGGCTATGTTATTTGGCGCAAACCGTACATGGTAGTTGGCGATACGACGTATATTCATGATGTTTTAGCGCGCCTTGGCTTTGAAAATCCGTTTGCGCAGCTAGACGGACGTTATCCAATTGTGTCGCAAGAGCAATTTAAAGCAACACAGTTAGATGTATTATTTCTTGCATCAGAGCCATTTCCTTATAGTGAGAAGCATATTGCTGAATTTCAGGAATTTTTACCTCATACGAAAATTGTACTTGTGGATGGCGAAATGTTTTGGTATGGCGCAAAAATGGTAGAAGCCTCAAGCTATTTAACTGCGCTTGTGAAGCAGCTATAAATATTAGTACATATAAGAAAATCAAAACATAAAATGAGGTAGGTCATAGTGCATTCACAAATAACAACAATTGTCACAATATTCATTACAGCAGGTGTGCTAAATCTTTATTTGAGCTTGCATGTATTAATTAAGCGCCATCATTATACTAAAATTATTTATCTATTTATGGCTTATACCGCATTAATAGCTGTTTATTGCTTTGCGGCGGGATTTGGTTTATTAGCTACATCTATAGAAGAAGTGAAGGTTTGGACTGTTTTCTAATATTTGGGTATAGCAGTAACACCACCATTAGGATTGCTTCTTATCATGCAATATTTGGGGTTTCGCGTAACGAAAAAGGTTTTTATTGGCTTGCTCATTATCCCCATCATTACATTGCTCATGGTAGCGACAAATGACTATCATTATCTGCATTACAAAATATTTGAGTTTGATGCTGCTTTAGGAAAGCCTTATATTTATCAAGAAATCGGGCTATGGTATTCCATTCATGGTGCCTTTATTTTTGCTAGCATGCTAGTTGCTTTTTTTCTATTGCTTTTCCATTGGAAAGAAACAGATAAAGTTTATCGTCCACAATTAATCGCATTAATGGGAAGTCAGTTTCTCCCTATGACGATGGCTTTTATCTACTCCCTAGGTTTAACGCCTGACGGTTTCGATCCTGTGCCAGCAGTACTAGTAATCTCATCTTTATTATTTTTATGGGCAATCCGTTCATCAAGTCTGTTTCGTAATATGCCGGTAGCTAAAGATAGGATTTTTAACAGCATTAATGACGGTGTTGTTGTATTAGACGACCATCATCGTTTGATTGAGTTTAATCAAGCATGTAGTCAAATGTTTCCGCAGTTAAAAAGATCCATGCTCGGAATGAGCTTTCAGGATGTATGGGACTCATTATTAGAAAAACCTATGCCTTATACACTTGACTCGTTAGCAACAATGCAGGAAGTTTCGCTGCCAGAAACAGGACGTACCTATCAAGTGCGTTTATCTGCCTTACAGCAGCCGAATTATCAAAATGGCTTAGTGATTATTTTCAATGATATTACAGAGTTAAAGGATTTACAGCTCAAGCTAGAGCAATTAGCTTATTATGATGAATTGACGCAAATCTATAATCGTCGAGCTTTTTTTGAGAAGTGTATGCAACTATATACGGTGGCAAAGGAGCAAAATGCCCCTTTTACAGTGATGTTAATGGATGTGGATTACTTTAAAAAGGTAAATGATACATATGGTCATGCAATTGGTGACCAAGTGTTGGCACATGTTGCACAAGTTTGTAAATCGCAGTTAAAGGACAAGGAATTGTTTGCACGTTATGGCGGGGAAGAATTTGTCCTTGCATTGCCAAATTATTCAGTAGTAGAGGCGGAGCAATTAGGAAATCAAATACGCCAAGCTATAGAGAATACACCATTAGTTAAAGATGACATCGTAGTAGCTACGACAATTAGCGGCGGTTTAGCTGAAGCAGCAAAGGAAATAGAAGAAACTTTATATCAATTATTGAATGCGGCAGATAAAGCATTATATAGGGCCAAGCACAATGGACGAAACTGTATATATGGGGGGCCTGACAGGAAATAAGCGGTTTCATTATTTGCTTTAATAATGAAGGACTAGGCTCGAAAAGTAATGATAACTCTCGTATTGCTAGTATATATTTTAATAATGGCGGAATTGTGATACACTGCTATAAGGTAATAAATGATATAGGAAAATAGGGCGTCTATTTTTCTACAAATCTTAATATATAATGAGGAAGGTAAAAATGAGTAACAGACATACACAATCAGATGTTATCTTAATTGGTGCCGGAATAATGAGTGCTACTTTGGGGGCAATCCTTAAAGAATTAGCGCCAGATTGGAAAATTACAGTGTTTGAGCAGCTTGATAAAGCGGGTGAGGAAAGCTCTCACGAATTAAATAATGCAGGGACAGGACATGCTGCATTATGTGAGCTGAACTATACTTCTGAAAAATCTGACGGCTCAATTGACATCAGCAAAGCAATTAATGTAAACGAGCAATTCCAAGTTTCAATGCAGTTTTGGTCATACTTAGTGCAAAATAAACTAATCGACAACCCGCAAGATTTTATTATGCCGCTACCTCATATGAGTATGGTGCAAGGTGCAGATAATGTAGTGTTTTTGAAAAAACGTTTTGAAACAATGATTCAAAATCCACTATTTAAAGGTATGGAGTTTTCAGATAATCCAGAAACGCTAAAACAGTGGATTCCACTTATTATGAACGACCGCAAGTCTAATGAGCCAATTGCCGCTACTAAAATTGATACAGGTACGGATGTGAACTTTGGTGCTTTAACACGTATGCTCGTTAAAAACTTAGAAAACCAAAGTGTAGAAGTAAACTTTAAACATAGTGTACACAGCATAAACCGTATGAAAAATGGATTATGGGAAGTAAAAGTCCATGATAAAGACGGCTGCAGAATGGAATACCATAAGGCGAAATTCGTCTTCCTCGGCGCAGGTGGTGGAAGCTTAGAGCTATTGCAAAAAACAGGTATTCCTGAAGGGAAGCATATCGGTGGATTCCCAATCAGTGGATTATTTTTACAATGTAAAAATGAAGAAATTATTAACCAACATCATGCAAAAGTATATGGGAAGGCAGCGGTTGGCGCACCACCAATGTCAGTTCCACATTTAGATACACGCTATATTGATGGAAAAAAATCCCTATTATTTGGACCGTTCGCAGGCTTCTCACCGAAGTTCTTAAAAACAGGCTCAAATATGGATTTAGTAGCATCGATTAAGCCGCATAATATTTTAACATTGCTTGCTTGTGGCGCGAAAGAAATGTCTTTAACAAAATATTTAATTCAACAGCTATTATTATCAAAAGAACAACGCATGGACGAGCTACGTGATTTTGTTCCTAATGCAAAATCAGAGGATTGGGAAGTAATTGTCGCAGGTCAACGTGTACAAGTAATTAAAGACACAGAGGCAGGCGGAAAAGGCACGCTACAATTTGGTACGGAAGTTGTTAGCGCGGCTGACGGCTCAATTGCAGCATTATTAGGTGCTTCACCAGGTGCTTCAACAGCCGTTCCAGTTATGCTTGAAGTAATCAAGCGCTGCTTCCCACAAGAGCTGAAAAAATGGGAGCCAAAAATTAAAGAAATGATTCCATCATTTGGTCAAAAATTAATGGACAACCCAGCACTTTTAGAAGAAATTCACGCTTCAACAGCAGAGGTATTACAATTCAACAAATAATTAAAAACGGGGACGTCTGAAAAGCGTGCAAAGCACTTCTTTTCAGGCGTTTCTTTTGTGTTCTATTAAAATAAATAAGTAGAAATTCCATATTCGTTGTATCAATAATGAGTTAGTCTTTTCGACGGCTCCGCTTTTCATGGGTAAAATTAACCTACTAATTGACAGATAAGATTAAGGTAAAAAATTTTTTAGGTCTAAACATGAAATAAATCAGAGAAAAAACAGTTGTCTAATGGGAATTTGTGCAAGGAATTTATGGTACAATTGTAGTAGTATGTATAAAGTAAGCCTTTATCCTTACAGATTGTTGATTTTATATTTTGGGGAAATACTTACATAACCAAAACTGTATGAATCGAAAGTTATATCCTTACAGCCAGTTAATATTGAATAAATAGAATCATAAAGAAAATAATTATAGAGGACTTATAATGTTGTATGAAAAATAAAAATATAAAAGTTATAATGGCTCTTTCGATAATGCTACTCCTTCTTTTCACTACAGCAAATGTGGTGATTTCCTATATGAAGATGAAGAATACTGTAGAAGAGTCCATTATTAGTCAAAGCCTTTCAATTGGTGAATCAATTGCTCGGTCGATTGATATGAAAACATATAAAAGATTTTTAGGAAATCCAGAAAAAAATAATTACTATTGGGCCATTAGAAGTTATTTAAGCGATGCTAAAGATAAAACGGGTGCGTTATATATGTATACAATGGAAATTAATAATCCAAGTATCGCAAGAGCAATGGTTGTTGGTCAGCCTGTTAACGAAGAGCAATCTGATGATTATCCAATAGGGGAAATTTGCTTAATACCTAAAAAATTCGTAAGGGAGGCATTTTTCCAAGGAACGCCGTTTGTAACGGATTTTGTGGAAGACTCAAAATACGGCACGTATTTAACTGTAGGTGTCCCAATTAAAGATGAGGCTGAGCAGGTAATCGGTTATTTAGGAATTGATTTAAGTGCAAGTTCCTTAGATAACATTAAAAAGGATATTTTAGAAAATAACATTTTACTGTTTATTTTTAATGGTGCTTTAATTATTATTACTATCACTTCATTCTTTTTAATTCAACGCTGGTATCAAAAGGAGCTAGCGAAGGAAGTTGATGAAACAGAAGATACATATCAAACAGAGATTAAATCATTAATTACATCTGTTTCTTCTTTAAGACATGATTTTACGAACCATATTCAAGTGTTATATGGCTTTTTACAATTAAGAGAAGCAGAGCAAGCAAGGCAGTATGTTGAGGCTTTAAGCAAGGAAGTGCAAACACTGGAATCGATTAAATTAGATATTAATCACCCAGGTCTTGCTATCTTGTTACAAACGAAGAAGCTAGCTGCACAAAATAATCAAATTGATATGAGTTTTACAGTTGCGCAAAGCTCCTTTGATTATATAAAAACGATAGATTTAATTAAGATTTTATCAAATCTTATTGATAATGCGATTGATGCAACGATTGTATTACCAGAAGAACAGCGAAAAATTGTTGTAGATTGCACAGTCGATTTTAAAAAGTACATTTTCCAAATAACAAATACAGGGCCTAAAATTTCACCAAATGCGCCAATTTTTGAGCAAGGATACTCTACAAAACGAGAAGAAAAAGATAAAGTGCATGGACAAGGGTTATTTATCGTTAAAAGCATTGTTGAAAAATATGATGGACAAATTTCACTTTATTCTAAAAATGATTCAGAAACAGTTGCGTATGTGGAGATTCCATTGAAATTTTAGTGTAACTAGAGCGGTTTGAAAAACTTGTTTTAGTCTTTCCAAACAACTTTGGATATAGTATGTACTTTCTTTTTTAGATTATGAAAGCTCCTCCCAATGGGCATAATACTTTATAAGAAATAGAGATAGTTTGCTCTATTTTCTGCTAAATATGACGGAGGAGGAGAACAATGCCACAAGTAGAAGTGAACTGTACAGTGGTGAATTGTATTTTTCATGCCAAAGGTGATCTTTGCGGCGCAGAGCGGATTCAAGTGGATATGGATGAGCGTATAAGCAAAAAAAGCAATATGGAGTTTGCGCGCGATTTTGATTTGCATGCTAACCCAGAAAAGGCTCGCTATTCCTTTGAAACGTGCTGTAATACATTTAGACCTAAGGATGTATAGGAGTAAGGAAACGTCCCCAAAGTAGTGCCACAGCGCTGCTTTGGGGACGTCTATTTTGTTTATTTTAATATACTTTATCCCCATTAAAAATAGAGTTTTTCACGATGACATAGTCAACAGTTCGAATGGCATCAAGCTTTGTGCCGCCAGCATATGAAATGGATGATTGTAAGTCTTGCTCCATTTCAATTAATGTCTCCTTTAATGGCCCCTTGTGGTCGACGTACATTTTTTTCCCTTCGACATTTTTCTTTTCACCTTTTTGGAATTCAGAGGCTGAACCAAAATATTCTTTGACTAGTTTGCCATCGATTTCAATTGTTTCACCTGGTGATTCCTCATGACCTGCGAATAATGAACCAATCATAACCATCGTAGCACCAAAGCGTACAGATTTTGCGATATCGCCGTGTGTGCGAATGCCGCCATCTGCAATAATTGGTTTTGTTGCAGCCTTTGCACACCAGCGTAAAGCTGCTAATTGCCAGCCGCCTGTACCGAAGCCCGTTTTAATTTTTGTAATACAAACTTTACCCGGTCCAATCCCTACTTTTGTCGCATCAGCACCAGCATTTTCAAGCTCTCGTACAGCTTCTGGAGTTCCTACGTTTCCTGCGATAACGAAGCTGTTTGGTAAGTGCTTTTTCAGATGCTGAATCATGCGAATAACAGCATTAGAATGACCGTGTGCGATATCAATTGTAATAAATTCAGGCACTAGGTTGTCAGCCGCTAATTGCTCAACAAAAGCGTATTCTTCTTCTTTTACACCAACACTAATTGAAGCAATCAAGCCACGGGCGTGCATATCTTTAATAAAATTAACGCGTGTTTCAGGATTGAAGCGATGCATAATGTAAAAATAGCCCTGTTCAGCTAACATTAAAGCAATTTTTTCATCAATGATTGTTTGCATATTAGCAGGTACTACTGGTAATCGAAATTTATGTCCGCCAAGTGTAACAGACGTATCACATTGTGAACGGCTGTCTACAATACATTTATTAGGAATTAATTGAATGTCTTCATAATCAAATACGTTATCCATCATATAAACACCTCTAAAAACGAATATTTTTTTTATTATGAGCGAAAATGTTCGCCATTTGGTAATTTACCCGATTTTAAAACAAATGTCAAAGGAAACGTAATGAATAGATAAAATTATGGGGCTAATTTCACCTTTTATTGTTAAAAAACACGCTATTTGCTACTATATGAAGTATATTTGTTTTAACTTGATTCAGTAGAAATCTCCCACTTCTATAAGTGGAGGGATGAATGCAAAAAAATATTTTAAATCAGAGGGAGACTCAAGTTCCCTGCTGATTCAAGTTAAGCCTCTGGCGGATGTCACAGATTTTGAAGGGGAGTTTTTAAACGAGCTTGAAAAAATTTGGACGCAATTATGCGAAGGCGTAATTGACTTCAGCAAATATTTGGTTACTTGTGTCAATTCTGAATGAAGTGTATAGCTAATGTCTTCAATACGGAAAAACAAGTAGCAGGGGTGTAATTAATTGTTTAGGGGGGATTTAGAAATGGCAACAAGTGTTCATCAAGAAACAATTCAAATTACGAAAGAGGCATTATGGCAATTTATTCAAGATAAAGGGAGCTGGGCAGTATTAATTCCGGGTTATCTACATCATGAATTTCCTACTGCACAGCAAATGATTTGGGTATTTCAAGGGGATTTTGGTATTATACAGAAGGCTGTAAAATTACAATTAGAGGAAACAGCAAGCGTAGCTGGGGAGAAATTAGCTTTTAACTTAGTCGGCTTATCTGACAATATTAATGGTAGTGGCTATTTTGAAATAGCTCCAGCTACTGACGGTAATTATTCATTAACTGGGAGCCTAACGATGACTGCTGGTGGCTTTTTGGCCGCGATGATTAATCCTGTATTAGAAGGCTTTGTACCAAAGACGGTGGAAACACTCGTACAATCAATGGCACGAGAAGTGAGTAAGGTAAGTAATTAATTTGCTATGTACACAGTGAGGGCTAGTTGGAAAGCTGTGCGGTGAGACTTTCATCAAAATTTGAAAAGAATTTATAAATTTTTCATTAGCAATTATGATGCATGTTTGATGAAAGGAGGCAAATGCGGTGAAAGAGCATGATTTTGAAAAGTTATTACGAATAAATACTGCTGGCTTTCAATATGGTTTTCCAAAGTTGGCGCATTACCACCGATATGAGCCTACGCCATATACAGGACTTGAGCAGCTTTTTGAGAATTATACATTGCCCGACAATGCTACTTTTGTTGATATTGGCTGTGGCAAGGGACGTGTTCCCATTTATATTCATTACCGCTTCCATATTCCTGTTGTTGGTATTGAGATGGATGAGAAATTTTTTATTGAAGCACAACAAAATAGAGAAGCATATTTAGAAAAGGCGCAGAAAAAGCATGTACCTATTACATTTTTTCGTATGATAGCAGAGCGATATATTGTGAAAAAAGAGGATAATGTATTTTTCTTTTTCAATCCATTTTCTATTGATATTTTCCGTAAAGTAGTAGCGAACATACTATACTCATTTGAATACAACCCAAGAAATATTCATATTATTCTATACTATCCTGCAATTGATTACTTGTTTTACCTTGAACAAGAAACGCCTTTTACACTACGGAAAGAAGTGCGTTTAGAAGGGGAGTCAAATGCTAATGAACGTATATGTGTTTATACGCTATTATTTTAAATGTTGAACTTCTATGTTAGTTGAAGCTATCGTAGGAGTTCGTACCTATAGGGTGAAACAACCTCTACTTAAACTACTTTGACTTCATTTTAAATTTTGAAAGGGGGGTTTTACAGCCTGTTAATAGGGGGTAAATTTGGAGAAAATCAAGAGCAAAAAATATTAAAAAGGTATGGACGTAATAATAAAAATCAAGTACAATACAGGAGCCTGAAATATCTGAATACTTAATTTAACTAGATATTTCGGAATATTTAAAATTATATTGTGCAGGACGAATGTTTTATGTATAATTATCTGAAAATACTAAACATTAGAAAATTGATGAGAGGGTGTTTTATAATTATGAAAAATTATAAACTAAAGAAATTTGCTTCTATATTCTTAGCAACTTCAGTTTTGGCTGGTGCATTAGCAGGTTGTGGCGCTGATTCTGGCGGAAGTTCGTCATCAAACGGTGGATCATCAGGCAGTGGTAACTCTGCTTCTGGCGATACAATCAAAATTGGGGCTAACCTTGAATTATCTGGTGCAGTAGCATCATACGGCTCATCAATTGGTGATGGCGCAACATTAGCGGTAGAGGAAATTAATGCAAATGGCGGCATTAACGGTAAAAAAATTGAGTTAATCAAAGTGGATAATAAATCTGAAAACTCTGAGGCAACATCTGCTGCGATTCGTTTAGCAGAGCAGGAGAAGGTTGTTGCAATGATTGGTCCAGCAACATCTGGGAATACAGTAGCAACTGTACAAATTGCCAATCAATATAAAGTTCCTGTTGTAACAGCATCTGGAACTGCACCAAACGTAACAGAAAATGCGGACGGTTCAATTAATGAATTTGCATTCCGTACATGCTTTATCGACCCATTCCAAGGAACTGTAGCGGCAAACTTTGCAACGAATGAACTAGGCGCAAAAAATGTAGCAATTTTTGCTGATAATGCTTCTGACTATGCAAAAGGCTTAGCTGCATCGTTTAAGGAAACAATTGAAGCGAACGGTGGAAAAGTTGTCATTGAACAAGCTTATGTAGCAAAAGATGTAGATTTCAAATCGACATTAACGAATATTAAAGGGGCAAACCCAGATTTCATTTTCATTCCAGGTTACTATGAGGAAGTAGGTTTAATTGTTAAGCAAGCACGTGAGCTAGGTATCACAGCGCCATTAATGGGGGCTGATGGTTGGGATTCACCGACTTTAGTTGACTTAGCTGGAAAAGATGCATTAAACAATACATTCATTACAAATCACTATTCATCCGAGGATCCTGATGCGACAATTCAGAAGTTTGTAGAAGCATTCAAAGGGAAATACAACCAAGCTCCAAATGCTTTCCACGCTTTAGGATATGACACTGTATACTACTTGAAGGATGCAATTGAGCGTGCGGGTGATGATGTGACAGGCGAAATGATTAAAAATATGTTAGCTGAAACAAAAGATTTAGGCTTAGTGACAGGTACATTTACAGTAGATGAAAAACACAACCCAGTTAAATCGGCAACAGTTCTTGAATTCAAAGACGGCAATCAAGTGTTCAACTCTAAAGTGAATCCTTAATCGTTAAGTGACATGAAAGGGGGGCGAGCGTTGGCCTCCCTTTTTTACCGTTAAATTAAAGGAGTGAGAATAATGGAATGGATACAGCAACTCGTAAATGGGATTTCACTCGGAAGTATATATGCGTTAATTGCCCTTGGATATACGATGGTTTATGGAATTATCAAATTAATTAACTTTGCACATGGTGACGTTTTCATGCTTGGTGCCTTTATCGGCTTCTTTGCAATTGCTAGATGGGATATGCATTTTATTCCAGCTTTATTAATGGCGATGATTTTATGTGCAGTAATAGGGGTTATTATTGAAAGGGTAGCTTATAAGCGTCTACGCAATGCAACGCGCATTGCCGCATTAATTACAGCTATCGGGGTATCTCTGTTAATTGAATACACAGTTATTTTCTTCCGTGGTGCATCACCGGAAGCATATCCAACAGTTTTTGCAAGTACATCTATAGAAGTCTTAGGTGTACAAATTGATACGAAATCTATTTTTATTTTGACGGTATCAATTGTTTTAATGCTATTATTACAGTTTATTGTACACCGTACGAAAATCGGTAAGGCGATGCGTGCCGTTTCGCATGATGCTGATGCAGCACGTTTAATGGGTATTAATGTAGACAATACAATTTCAGCGACATTTGCAATTGGCTCGGCGTTAGCTGGAGCAGCAGGGGTTATTTTCGGTATATATTATACGAGAATCGACCCATTAATGGGCGTATTACCAGGCTTAAAGGCATTCGTTGCAGCCGTTTTAGGTGGTATTGGCATTATTCCGGGTGCAATGGCTGGTGGTCTTGTGCTAGGGGTAGTAGAAACAGTTGTTAGTGCACTCGGGTTTTCTTTATGGCGAGATGCAGCAGCATTCGTTATTTTAATCTTAATTTTAATTTTACGACCAGCGGGTATTTTCGGTAAAAATGCTCGTGAGAAAGTGTAGGTGAGCTGGGATGAAAACGTCTAAAGTTTTTTGGGGCTATGCAGTAGGGGCAATTGCGCTTTATGCAATTGTACAAACTCTTATTTCTTTCGGTATGGTCAATATGCATTATCAAAATATGCTTATTACAATGTGTATTAACATAATGTTAGCAGTTAGCTTACATCTTGTTATTGGTGTAACAGGGCAGTTTTCGATTGGACACGCAGGATTTTTAGCAGTAGGTGCTTACATATCAGCAATCTTTACGATGAAGCTTGGCATGCCATTTGTAGTTGCCATTCTAGCTGGTGCAGTTGTTGCAATGTTAGCAGGTCTATTAGTAGGTATTCCAACTTTACGTTTAAGAGGGGACTATTTAGCCATTGCTACACTCGGCTTTGCAGAGATTATTCGTATTGTCTTTTTAAATATTGATTATGTTGGTGGGGCAGCAGGGATGCAAGTAACGCATCAATCAAACTGGACTTATGCCTTTATCGGTGTAGTTGTTACGATTTTAATTATTTCTAACTTTACAAATTCACGTCACGGTCGAGCATGTATTTCAATCCGCGAAGATGAGATAGCGGCGGATGCGATGGGGATTAACACGACTTATTATAAGGTAGCAGCATTTGCACTCGGCTCGTTTTTCGCTGGGGTAGCAGGCGCCATTTATGCGCATAATTTCTACATTATTCAGCCAACTGCTTTTGGCTTCTTAAAATCCTTTGATATTTTAATTTTAGTTGTACTTGGAGGATTAGGTAGTTTATCTGGTTCAGTTCTTGCGGCAATTTTCTTAACATTCGTTTCGACATATTTACAAGGATTCCCTGAGACACGTATGATTATTTATTCACTTGTATTAATTTTAGTGATGCTATACCGTCCGAAAGGCTTAATGGGGACAAAGGAAATTACAGATATATTTAAGTTCGGTAAAAAGGGAGGTACGAAAATATGAGTACACTTCTTAAAGTCGATGGCTTAGGTATTCAATTTGGCGGTTTAAAGGCTGTACAAAATGTGAATATGTATATGAATAAAGGAGAGCTTATTGGATTAATTGGACCAAATGGTGCTGGTAAAACAACGACATTTAATATGTTGACAGGTGTGTACGCACCAACGGAAGGAATAATCAATTTTGATGGTAAGCAAATTCAAGGATTAGACCCATATAAAGTAACACGTGGGGGCATTAGCCGTACGTTCCAAAATATTCGTTTATTTAAAGAGCTGTCTGTGCTAGATAATGTAAAGGTAGCAAATCACTCTTTGGCGAATCATAATATTTTGACTTCTATTTTCCGACTGCCAAAGCATTTTTCTGGTGAGGAAAAAATGGAGGAGGAATCTCTCGCATTTTTAAAGATTTTTGGCTTAGATGTGTATCGAGACGAGTTATCGAAAAATTTACCATATGGGATGCAACGCCGCTTAGAAATTGCACGTGCACTTGCGGCAGGACCACAACTTTTGTTATTAGATGAGCCGGCAGCGGGGATGAATCCGCAGGAAACGAAAGAATTAATGGATCTTATTGCATTTATTCGAAAAGAATTTAATTTAACTATTTTATTGATTGAGCATGATATGAGTTTAGTTATGGGGATTTGTGAGCGGATTTATGTGCTCGACCATGGTCAGCTAATTGCCGAAGGGTCGCCAGCAGAAATTCGTTCAAATCCAAAAGTGATTGAGGCGTATTTAGGAGAGGAGGTAACAGAAGATGCTGAAAGTGAATGATATCAGTGTGTATTATGGTAATATCCAAGCATTAAAAGGTATCTCCTTGGAAGTAAATGAAGGTGAGATTGTTACGTTAATTGGTGCGAATGGCGCTGGGAAAAGCACGCTCCTTCAGACGTTATCTGGCTTGCTTAAGCCAAAAAAGGGCTCTATTGAATATTTAGGCTCAGCTATTGATGGTAAGGCAGCACAATCCATCGTAAAGGCAGGAATTTCCCATGTACCGGAGGGGCGTCGCGTTTTTGCTAATATGACGGTAGAGGAAAATTTGGAGCTAGGTGCCTATTTGCGTAAAGATAGAGAAGGCATAAAAAAAGATATGGACCATGTTTATGAGCTGTTTCCACGTCTTTTAGAGCGTAATAAACAGCTAGCAGGAACACTATCGGGTGGCGAGCAGCAAATGCTTGCAATGGGACGTGCTCTAATGGCTAAGCCAAAGCTAATTTTAATGGATGAGCCATCAATGGGTCTTGCACCTTTAATGGTAAAAAATATTTTCAACATTATTGAAATGGTCAATAAAGAAGGTGTGACGGTGCTATTAGTTGAACAAAATGCGAATATGGCACTATCTGTTGCACACCGAGCTTATGTTTTAGAAACAGGTAAAATAGTTTTATCGGGTTCAGCAAAAGAGCTACAGGAGAGCGATGAGGTAAAAGCGGCTTATCTTGGTGGGCTGTAATAGGGGGGAGTTGTCTTGCACAATTTGCAAGGCAGCTCTTTTTTCGTTAATGTGATAAATGAAAGGAGAGATAATAGATGACACAGTCAGCACAGTTTTACATTGAGCAGTTGCAGCTTGAAGCACATCCAGAGGGCGGCTATTATAAGTCCAGCTTCCGTGCTAATGAGGAAATAGCAACGCGCGATGTTTTGCGCCCAATTTATACGAGCATATATTTTCTATTGCGTTCACAGGATATTTCTCATCTACATCGTTTACAGTCGGATGAATTATGGTATTACCATGCGGGAAGCCCATTAACGGTACATATGATTTATCCAGATGGGACGTATGAGGCAAAGAAGCTTGGTTTAAATATTGCTGAAGGAGAAACACCGCAAATTTTAGTGCCGAAGCATACGATTTTTGGCTCGTCCGTTGATGAGGCAGCTACATTCAGCTTAGTCGGTTGCATGGTTGCACCCGGTTTTGATTTTGCTGATTTTGAGCTGTTCACACTGGATGAGCTATTAGCAAACTATCCACAGCATGAGGCGGTTATTCGCAAGATGGCGTATGTGAGCAAAGGCAATACCAACTCTTCAATATGATTTTGAAAAGTCATGTTATTTTAAACCCTATCTCTTTTGTCGAATGAACATTATTTTTGTCTGAAAAAAGCATTGTCATCATTCCTTATGATAACCTTGTTCGTGGAAAGAGGTATTATGAAAGCTACATCATTTTTAAAAAGTCGTATTAACATTAATTTGTGTTTACCATTTAGTATGGTGGGAATCGACACTACAAATGCGCAAATAAAAAAACGAGAAGTAGAAGAAAGGGGCTGTCCAAAAAGCCGTGCATAGCCGGCATTTTGGACAGTAGCGATGATGTTTCGCATCATATAAGCAGAGAACGCCTCTTTTAAAAATGGGGTGAACATTGGCTTTAGCAGCGTTATCCTTCAGTAAAAGGGAAGCGATGAAAACATTTATTTCAATTAGGTGTCAAAACAAAATGGACTTTTCGGACAACTCCTAAGTTAGAACAAGACAATAAGATACTTCATTTACTCATCTCATCTATCTTTCTTTTCAGAAAAGGATATAAACTAAATAACAGAAAAAATCCTATGCTAAGCATCAACGACATACCTATATCTCTACCAATGACATAATAAATAATAAAAAATATAATAATAGATAACACTGCTAAAAACAAAATATCTTTCATGAAATAACCTTCTTATCTCAATATTACCAATAAAAACCTTCGAAATCGCTCTATATCGTCAGATTCTTCAATTTTCAATGCTCGTTTGTTATACTTCTCAAATAATTTAGATGTCATTTCTTTCAACCTACTTGCATATTTCTGTTTATTCCAAAGCGAACATAGCAAGTGGGTATAAATTGCTATGTTCGTTTCTTTAAGAAATTTTAAATATATTTCAACTTAAAATCAACACCATTCTGTACCAAACTAATGCACAAGAACGTTCAGATTTATAACAAGAATTTCATCTAACAGTTATTTAGACTATCCAAACAAAAGAATTTTAAAAAGCTCCTCCTTTTATGATTCTGAAATTCTTTAGTATCAAAACCAGAAAACCTTTATATCATTGAGTCTTCACCTTCTATTACTACCAATCAATAAAATCAGGATATTTCAAAGAGATTTGTAGTTCATGCAATGTATGCTTTGTTTCTTTTGCAGCCTGCATAAGTTGGTCTAATAATAACTGGTAATCCTCGCCCTCTACAACTAAACGAATGGCAAATGCCGAAAGATGTGCTGCCCGCTCTTCCTGTGACAAAGCAAGGTACTCGATATTAAGCACATCGACATATTGCGTTGCATAGCGGAAATAGGCAGGTGTTTTTTCATTTAGTACATGTAGGAAAACGGCATAATGCTCCTCGTCAATCAATTCTAGTAAACTGTCTGCAACGAGCGCTTGGAAGTTACGTACGGTTGCGATATGCTGATTCCAAGGAGAATCGTCGATTAGCTCTTGATGTAAACGGATAAAATCGTTACATGCAATGGCTGTAAATAATAACTCTGGCCATAAAATATTAGCTGCAAAGTAAATGTTTTTTTCGGGCATCATCATTTTTTGCTTTATTTGCATGCCACGATTAACACCGTTTGCTACATATTCGATTTGTTCTTCGCCCTTTGTCGCCTGCCGAAGCTTATAGCACATATTCAAGATGCGGTTGCGTGCTCCTTGGTAATCATAGTAGCGCTTGGCATCACCTGCAATATAGTAAATCGCATTAACTAGCTGGTCGATGTCCCAATAATCGCCGCTAATGCGCGCCCCTGTTAATAGTGGTGTTGGTTGAATTGTAAGCATCATCTTTCCCCCAGACTTGTGCTACGATTGTTTATAGTTTAGTTGCTTGAATAATACTTTTCGCTCTTGCTCTGTTAAGTCTCGCCATTGCCCGACTTTTAAGTTGCCTAAATGAATGTTCATAATGCGAATGCGCTGTAGTCTTTTAACTGAGTAGCCAAGCGCCGTGCACATGCGGCGAATTTGGCGATTTAAGCCTTGCTCTAAAATAATTTTGAAAACATTGTTCGATATTTTTTCGACGCGACAAGGTAATGTTGTCGTATCTAAAATATCGACACCAGATGCCATTCTTTGTAGAAAGTTCTCCGTAATTGGCTTATCCACTTGGACGATATATTCCTTTTCATGATGGTGCTCAGCACGTAAAATTTCATTGACGATATCTCCATCATTCGTTAATAATAGTAGTCCTTCTGAATCCTTATCTAAACGTCCAATATGAAAAATACGCAGTGGGTGATTAATGAAGTCCACTACATTACCCTTAATATGTTTTTCGGTTGTGCTCGTAATGCCAACGGGCTTATTTAGTGCAATGTAAACGAGCTGTTCTTCTCTTGTAACGGGCTGACCATCTACACAGACAATATCCCCCACCTGCACCTTACTACCAATTGTAGCGAGCTCTCCGTTAATCGTAATTCGTCCTTCTTCAATCCATTTATCTGCACCACGTCGTGATACCGCACCTGTTTCAGCTAAAAATTTGTTAATACGCATCGATTCTCAATCCTTTAATTTAGATAATGTAGGGGTGTCTGAAAAGCGGTGTCGCAACACTGCTTTTCGGACGTTCCGATAGTAACGCTTTTCTTTGAAAATGGGATAAACACTATATCCTCCGTGCTTAAAATGAAAAGCAGATTTTCATTTTATTTGAAGGTAGAGGTAATCTATCATTACTATGTCGAAAAGTAGATAACTTGCTTTGGTAGCTTGCAAGTAGAAAGGTTAACGTTCCTTTGCCTAACTAATAGGTCACCTTTATTAAAAGTATAGCAAAAAATATTAGGAGAGACTGTATTTCTTGCTTTTAATGTAATGGACCGAAAATGAAAGATGAAAAGTGAGAGTAATAAAATTTGAAATATTCCACTTTTTCTGACAATATAATATATAAGACTACCTTTCTACTAGCACAAGTTACAGCATAGCATATAGGGTATGATCTAATATTCATAACGAAGGGGAGAGAATTGAATGGTATATGCATTTCCAAACACTGAAGGGGCATTGATTCATTTTAAGGAACGTTATGACAATTATATTGGAGGGAAATGGACGCCACCTACGAAAGGGCAATATTTTGATAATCCTACACCTGTGACAGGGAAAGTGTTCACACAAGTGGCGCGCTCTACAGAGGAGGATATTGAGCTTGCACTCGATGCAGCACATGATGCCAAAGATGCGTGGGGCAGTACTTCACCAACAGAACGTAGCAATATTTTATTGAAAATTGCGGACCGTATGGAAGCCAATCTTGAAATGCTGGCTGTAACTGAAACTTGGGAGAATGGGAAGGCAGTACGGGAAACTTTAAATGCGGATATTCCGTTGGCAATTGACCATTTCCGTTATTTTGCTGGTGTCCTCCGTTCACAAGAAGGCTCACTCAGCCAAATTGATGATAATACGGTAGCTTATCATTTCCACGAGCCGATTGGGGTAGTAGGACAAATTATTCCATGGAACTTCCCGATTTTAATGGCGACATGGAAGCTTGCACCTGCGTTAGCGGCAGGAAACTGCGTTGTGCTAAAACCAGCAGAGCAAACACCTGTCTCGATTTTAGTGCTAATGGAGCTAATCGCAGATTTATTACCACCAGGTGTTGTTAATATTGTAAATGGTTTCGGCTTAGAAGCTGGTAAACCACTAGCATCGAGCCCGCGCATAGGGAAAATCGCCTTTACAGGTGAAACGACAACAGGACGCTTAATTATGCAGTATGCATCACAAAATATTATTCCTGTAACGCTTGAGCTAGGTGGTAAATCACCGAATATTTTCTTTGAGGATGTTATGGCGCATGATGATGAGTTTTTAGATAAAGCGGTAGAAGGCTTTGTAATGTTTGCCTTAAATCAGGGGGAAGTATGTACATGTCCTTCGCGCGCACTTATTCAAGAATCAATTTATGACCAGTTTATGGAGCGGGTGCTGAAGAGAGTAGAGGCGATTAAAACTGGTAATCCGCTTGATCCAAATACGATGATGGGAGCACAAGCTTCTACAGAGCAAATGGAAAAAATCCTTTCTTACTTAGATATCGGTAAGCAGGAGGGTGCAGAGTGTCTAATTGGTGGTGAACGTAACCAATTGGATGCTGATTTTGCAGATGGATACTATATTAAGCCGACTGTTTTCAAAGGCGATAATAAAATGCGCATTTTCCAAGAAGAGATTTTTGGACCTGTTGTCGCCGTAACGACATTCAAAACAAAAGAAGAAGCGCTTGAAATTGCGAATGATACATTATATGGTTTAGGCTCAGGTATTTGGACGCGTGATATGAATACAGCTTATCGCTTCGGACGTGGTATACAGGCTGGTCGTGTTTGGACAAACTGCTACCACCAATACCCTGCACATGCGGCATTCGGTGGTTATAAGATGTCTGGTATCGGACGAGAAACACATAAAATGATGTTGAGTCACTATCAGCAAACGAAAAATTTATTAGTAAGCTATGATCCAAATCGTGCAGGTTTCTTCTAATTTAGGGGAGGTGCTAAAAAATGGTTGAGCGTGTAATCGCGACAGATGCAGCACTCGATTTAATCAATTTATTAGTCGACCGCCATGGACCTGTCATGTTCCACCAATCTGGAGGCTGCTGTGATGGCTCTTCCCCGATGTGCTATCCGCAAGGGGATTTGTTACTGGGGGACCAAGATATATTACTTGGCGAGATTGGTAGCGCGCCGTTTTATATTCATAAAAATCAATATGATTATTGGAAGCATACACAGCTCATTATCGATGTAGTCGATGGGAGGGGCGGCATGTTTTCATTGGAAGGTGTGGAAGGTAAGCGCTTCCTGACAAGGTCGCGTATTTTTACACAGGATGAGCAGCAACAATTGAATATAGGGCATTAATATAAAGACCGATTCGAGTTTTCGAATCGGTCTTTATTATCGCAAAACATTTGAATTTCCACGTGTTGGGATGTAACATAAAAAGAAGATTGCTCTTGAAGGAGAGGTTGTACATGGGAAATGCAGTACCAATGAGCTATTCGCGTACAATTCAAGCACGTCTTGTGCTTCCACCAGATACGAACCATCATGGCTCAATTTTTGGGGGACGTGTATTGGCTTATATTGACGAAATTGCTGCAATTGCAGCGATGACACATGCTAAGGGGGAAGTTGTCACAGCCTCTATCGATTCGGTTGATTTTGTTTCGCCTGCCTATGTAGGGGATGTATTAGAGTTAGAAGGTTTGGTGACATCGACAGGACGTACATCGATGGAAATTTATGTGCGCGTTGTAACCCGTAATTTAAAAACACGTGAGGAGCGTTTAACAACGGAATCCTTCGTAACAATGGTAGCCATTGATGCTGAAGGGAAACCGAGGGAGGTGCCTGCCGTTTATCCCGAGACAGAAACGGAAAAACGGTTGTTTGAAACTGCACCGAAACGTAGGGAATACCGTAAAGCAAAACGTGCACTGCAATATTAAAGGAAGCTGTTGGAAAAGGAAATTTTCATTTTTTCTTCTCGTTTAGAGGAAGTACCGCTAAACTTAGTGTTTTTTTATTTTCAAAGAAAGCTCACTCTATATTAATGAACAAATGTTTTGCTAAAACAACAACGAAAGCGTCCAAAACGCCGGCAACCGCACGGATTTTTGGACGCTCCCAATCAATCTTCTAACTTATTAATTTGCGTCACGATTTGCAATAATTCATCGGAGGATGTAGCAACGATTGTAGATGCTTGTGTTAACTCTGCAATTAAGTTTGAAATTGTGCGAATATCATCTGTAGTATTCATATACTGCTGTTTAATACCAGATACGGCCTCAGTAATTGAAGTAAATGATGCGGCAAGGTTTTGCTGTGTTTCGACAGTTTGCTGCACTTGTGAGTCTACATCTTGTACAGAATTAGCCATGCTTAAAATGTTGTTTTCTGTTTCTTTAATTAAGTGTGCTACATTTTGGACAGCTGTTTTTGTTTCTTCCGCCAGCTTTCTGACCTCGTCTGCCACAACCGCAAAGCCTTTCCCGTGTTCACCTGCACGTGCAGCCTCAATGGAAGCGTTTAATGCCAGCAGGTTTGTTTGGTCTGCTATACCTGTCACAAGACCGACAATTTCTGAAATCTTTTGTGAAGATGTACGTAGGGCAGCCATGGAGGCTTCTAAAGTTTCTACCCCTGTTAAAATAGTATCCATTAAACGTGTTTGCGTTTCTAGGTGACTTCTTCCTAAATTTGATTTCTCTTCTGTTTCTGCAACAAAAGCTAGGCCTTGCTCAGTAGCAGAGCTAATGCCACCTGCTTGATGAGAAATTGTTTGGAGTGACGCAGATGTTTCCTCACTCGTATAACTTAGTTCACGCGAAGTGTCTTGCAGTGTATTAATCAATGCGTGCTTAGATGCCTCGAGCTCTAGACGGATGCGCTCCTCTTCGTTTTCATAAGCTTCAATAACAAGCTGCTGCTCAAAGTTAATTACTTTAGAGAAGGCATTAATAGCTCTAATACACTCCCTTTTTGATAAGTCTAAATCATTAATAAATTCGATAAATGTTGACATTAATGATTGGAAGGATGCTATATACCATTTCGATTTCAAGCCAATTCGCACATGTACATGTGCAATAACTTTGCGCTCTTCTATATAGGCTGTGTTAATTTTACTATCGAAAATATCGTTTAAATGCTTAGTTAATGTGCCTTTTAGGCGGTCGATATGCGAATTTTCTTGAATGATTGCTACTAAATTGGATTGTAAGCTAATTGCTCCATAAAATTGCTCGACCATTATAGGGACTAAATCTTTGGCAAATGGTTGAAGCTGCTTCAAAATAGCTAAGTCCTCTGTTGTCAATTTAAGCAATTGTAGTTGTTTCGCTAAATCAGGGTAATTATTAACATCTAGTTGAACTTGTTGTATATACTTTGCTGTTTCGAAAAAAGTTGATTGTTCCGTAGTCTTTTTTGTAAACCAATTCGCCATTATTTTCTCCATCCCATAATTTATGTAGTTCCTCTATCTTAAAAAATAAAAAACATAACGTTCCTATTGTACTATTTTAAATACGAGTTTTGCAATCTCTTATCGGAAGTATATACGTGATTCGATTTGTTTTTTTAGAAGCTACAAGGTAAAATTAAATGTATCAACTAATGAAGGAGTAACGAACAATGAAATTTCATAAGGGACGTTTAAAGTATGTCGTTCCACTTACAGCTGTTGTCGGAGTTTCATCCACAATGATGCTATTTAATAGATTTGAAGATGTGCCTTCATTGCACAAATTTTTGATTATTGTAGGAGCTGTCTTTTTCGCGGCTGTTATTTCCTATTTCCTTTTCCCACAGGCTGGAGATAATCCAGATGATACAGGACCTTATTAATTAGGAACTTAAAAAAATGAAACTTTCAATGATGTTCTACCGTATATAAAGTACAAACTTTTTAAAATGAGAGGTTGATACATTATGGAAGACAAATGGTCAAAAGTAATTATTCATGCAAGTGCATTTTTTGCACCTGTGTTAGTACCTATTTTATTTTTCTTAATTAGTACAGATAGTGAAGTGAAGCGTTTATCGATACAGGCATTATTATTCCAAGGTGTGATGTGGGTGCTTATTACAATTTCTGCATTTTTATCTTGGATATTAATTGGTATTCCATTCTTAATTATCTTCTCTATAATGCTATTTGTGGTGCCGATTATCGGTATTATCAAAGCGGTCAACGAAACAACATGGGAGTATCCAATTGTCGGACGCTGGGTATAAGTTTTAAAAGTATAAAAAATGGCAAAACTTCGAATGTAGAGGTTTTGCTTTTTTTGTGCTAATTTTGTCCTTCTTAATTGAATTTTTACATTGTAAGGTCTTTTAATTGCATTTCGATTTCGCTGTTTTTATAATTAAGTCAAAGATAGTCAAAGTCAGTTATGGAATTGAGGTGAGAGACAATCGTGCGGAATATATCTGATATTATTGAAGGTTATTTAAAACAAGTTCTCGAATTAAGTGGGCAAGAGCATATTGAAATAAAACGCAGTGAGCTTGCAGATAAATTTCAATGCGTTCCGTCTCAAATCAATTACGTTATTAATACAAGGTTTACAGCGGAACGAGGTTATTTAGTAGAAAGTAAGCGTGGCGGCGGGGGCTATATTCGTATTTTACGTGTTGAGATTCACTCTAAAGCAGCACTTATTGACAATATGATGGAGCAGGCTGGAGAAGCGGTAACGCAACAGGCAGTTGAGCATATGGTATATCGTTTAATAGACGAAGAAATTATTACGAAACGAGAAGCCAAGTTGATATTAGCAGCAGTCGACCGTTCCACATTAGCATTGCCGTTACCACTACGTGACCAAGTTCGTGCATATATAGTAAAGGCGATGCTTATTACGTTGAAATACGATAATAAATAGGTAGGTGATTAGCATGATTTGTGAACATTGTAAACAGAGACACGCAACTGTCACGGTGACAAAAGTACAAAATGGGCAAGCGGTCGCAAAGCATTATTGCGAGCATTGTGCATCCAAATTCCATCCGTTCCAGACAGATATACAGGAGGAACCTGTCAGTCTGCATCAGCTTATTTCAAATTGGTTTGGTGTACCGATGTGGAAAAGCACGCAAGCAGAGGAAAAAAAGACCACACCAAGCACATGTCCGTCATGCGGCTTCACATATCGCCAATTTTTAAAGCAAGGGAAGTTTGGCTGCGCTGAGTGCTATGACACATTCCGGGAGCAATTGCCCCCCGTGCTTAGCCGTTTACAGGCAGGTACATCACATACAGGGAAATCAGTAGTCATTAGTATGGAGCAGCTCAAGCAAAAAGTAGAGGGCATCCGTCAGCAAATGCAGCGAGCAATTGAGGAAGAGCGCTTTGAGGACGCTGCTAAAATGCGTGACGAAATAAAATTAATTCAGCAAAAGCTTGATGCTGGAGGTGTAGACGTATGAATATCGAGCATTTTTTAAAACATGCGCCTAAGTGCATCGCCGAATATGGTGAGCATTCAGATATTGTCATGACGACTCGTATTCGACTTGCTAGAAATATCGCCAATACACGCTTTCCGCTTAGCTTTTCACAGCAAGAGGCAAATGACGTACAGGAAAAGCTTATGAAGGCATTGCTCACACCACAAGAGCAATTAAATTTTTCTTATTTTCGAATGGCAGACTTATCACAATTAGAGCGTCAATTGTTAGTAGAAAAGCATTTAATTAGCCCTTATTTAGCAAAGCATAAAGAATCAGGGGCGGTCCTTTTATCATTAGATGAATCGACAAGTGTAATGGTTAACGAGGAGGACCACTTACGCATTCAAGTTTTGAGCCCGGGCTTGCAGTTGATGGAGACGTATGAACAGGCGAGTAAGCTAGATAATCGCTTAGGTAAGCAAGTGAGCTATGCATATGATGAGCAGTTTGGTTATTTAACGAGTTGTCCAACAAATGTAGGTACAGGTTTACGGGCATCCATTATGATGCATTTACCAGCATTAACAATGTCTAAGCAAATGAATGTCCTCATCCAAATGATGACACGTTTAGGGATGGTTGTGCGTGGTATATATGGAGAGGGCAGCGAAAATTTGGGTAATATTTATCAAATATCTAACCAAGTAACGCTTGGTAAGTCAGAGCGTGAAATTTTAGAGGAGCTGCAAAAGGTTGTTGAACAAATTATCGGGAAAGAGCGCGCTGCTCGTCAAAAATTACTTGAGCGAGCGCGAGTGACATTGGATGACCGCGTTAATCGTGCATTAGGAACGCTACGCTATGCTCGTGTATTAACGAGTGAAGAGGCGGCATCCTGCCTATCAAGTGTGCGATTAGGTGTTGACTTGAAGTTAATTGAAGGAATCTCACCAAACAGCTTAAATGAATGTGTGATGCTAATTCAACCAGGCTTTGTTCAACAATATGCAGGTACAATGCTCGATGCGGTAGACCGTGATATATATCGAGCGCAATATATTCAGAGGAAATTGGGTAAAGATAGTTTAACTACAGGAGAAAAAGGAGAGGAAACATATGATGTTTAATCGATTTACGCAACGTGCACAAAAGGTTTTACAACTAGCACAGGAAGAAGCTATTCGTTTAAATCATGATGCGATTGGCACAGAGCATATTTTACTTGGTCTCGTACGTGAAGGCGGTGGCATCGCAGCAAAAGCGCTAGAAGCAATTGGTGTTAGCCCTCAAACGATTGAAGCAGGTATTGAAGAGCTAGTAGGGAAGGGAACTGAAAAAGTAGGCTTAACAGTGAGCTATACGCCACGAGCTAAAAAGGTAATTGAATTATCTGTTGATGAATCACGTAAATTAGGTCATTCCTATATTGGCACAGAGCATATTTTATTAGCGTTGATTCGAGAAGGGGAAGGAGTAGCCGCACGCGTCTTAGCTAATGCGGATGTGAGCTTAAATAAAGCGCGTCAACAAGTGCTACTATTACTGGGCAATAACGATGCAAATCAGGCTGGAGGCGGTGCGGCAAGCCCGACTGCGAGCACACCAACTTTAGACGGCTTAGCACGCGATTTAACTGCCATTGCACGTGAAGGCTCATTAGACCCAGTTATCGGTCGTTCGAAAGAAATTACACGTGTCGTTGAAGTATTATCTCGACGTACAAAAAATAACCCAGTGCTAATTGGTGAACCAGGTGTAGGTAAGACGGCGATTGCAGAAGGTTTAGCACAGCAAATCGTTAACAACGAAGTACCGGAAACTTTACGCGATAAACGCGTTATGACACTTGATATGGGAACTGTCGTGGCAGGCACAAAATACCGTGGTGAATTTGAGGATCGCTTGAAAAAAGTAATGGATGAAATTCGCCAAGCAGGCAATATTATTTTATTCATTGATGAATTGCATACATTAATTGGTGCAGGTGGAGCAGAAGGTGCAATCGATGCTTCGAATATTTTAAAACCATCTTTAGCGCGCGGCGAATTACAATGTATTGGTGCGACAACATTAGATGAGTATCGTAAATACATTGAAAAAGATGCTGCTTTAGAGCGACGCTTCCAGCCGATTCAAGTTGATGAACCGTCTGTTGATGAAACGATTCAAATTATTTACGGCTTACGTGACCGTTATGAGGCGCATCACCGAGTGAAAATTACAGATGAGGCAGTGGATGCGGCAGCGAAATTATCGGACCGCTATATTTCAGACCGCTTCCTACCTGATAAAGCAATTGACTTAATCGACGAGGCAGGCTCAAAGGTGCGTTTACGCTCATTTATCGTACCGCCAAACTTAAAGGAGTTAGAGGAACGTTTAGAAAGCGTACGCTCTGAGAAAAATGCTGCTGTATCAAGCCAAGAGTTTGAAAAGGCTGCTGCTTTACGCGACTCTGAGCAAAAGTTAAAAGAGGAATTAGAGCAAACAACGAAGGAATGGAAGGAATCTCAAGGTAAGGCGGAATCTCAAGTAACGGTGGAAGATATAGCTGAAGTTGTGTCAATGTGGACAGGAATTCCTGTAAATAAAATTGCGCAGGAGGAGTCTGCAAAGCTGTTAAATTTAGAGGAAGAGCTGCATAAGCGAGTGGTTGGTCAAGGAGAAGCAGTTGAAGCTATTTCACGTGCCATTCGTCGCGCTCGTGCAGGCTTAAAAGATCCGAAGCGTCCAATCGGCTCATTTATTTTCCTCGGCCCTACAGGGGTAGGTAAAACAGAGCTTGCCCGCGCATTAGCAGAAGTAATGTTTGGAGACGAGGATGCGATGATTCGCATTGATATGTCTGAGTATATGGAGAAACATGCGACTTCTCGTTTAGTTGGTGCACCTCCAGGCTATGTAGGCTTCGATGAAGGCGGTCAGCTTACGGAGAAAGTGCGTCGTAAACCATATTCTGTCGTGCTACTTGATGAAATTGAGAAGGCACATCCAGATGTATTCAATATTTTATTACAAGTGTTGGAAGATGGGCGTTTAACGGATTCGAAAGGACGTCTCGTTGACTTCCGCAACACAGTTGTCATTATGACATCAAACGTAGGTGCGGATGCGTTGAAATTCCAAAAAAATCTAGGCTTCAGTGTTGGCAACTCAGCGTCTAGACATAAAGATATGAAGGGCACAATGCTGGATGAGCTGAAAAAAGCATTCCGTCCAGAGTTCTTAAATCGTATTGACGAAATGATTGTATTCCATTCATTAGAAAAAGAACACTTAACAGAAATCATTTCATTAATGGCAGCATCTTTAACGAAGCGTCTACAAGAGCAAAACATCGAACTAGAGCTGACAGACGCTGCGCTTGCAAAAATCGCAGAGGAAGGCTACGACCCACAATATGGTGCCCGCCCATTACGTCGCGCACTGCAAAAACATGTGGAAGATCGCCTATCCGAGGAGCTATTAAAAGGCACAGTATTGACAGGCGGCAAAATTGTTTTCGATTATGTCAATGATGAGTTCGTTGTACGTGCCAAGGAAAATGCTGTGGAGGCTTAATTTAACGTCTTTCAGCGGAAATCTCCCACCACTGTAATTGGTGAGATGAATGCAAGCATTAGACTGATTTTAGCTAGTGCGCAAACACTCGCTGAATCATAGGGACTCAGTCTAAGAACATTGCATCCTAAGATAACGACTGAGTGACCAACATCGTGTTGGGCTAAAGCCTCTGGCGGATGTCACAGGACGTGAAGGTTTTAGGTTAACTTCCGTTAAATAGCATAAAAAATCTGGACACAATTGCGCTGAGGCGTAATTGATAGAAGCACGAGAAATCACCTTGATTTCTCGTGCTTTTTCGCAATGCTAAGTTTTTTGCGTTGGCATTTCCAATGATTGTGTGCGAATTGTGACTTTAGACCTGTTCGGAAAGTGTAATCGATGATAAAATGGTTTATTAAACTTTAGAAAATCAGTAAAATGAATGGGAAGGCAAAATAAAGTCTCCGGCGAACATCACGAATTTTGAGGAAATTTCCTTCGTAAGCTGAAAAAAATCTAGAGCCGAGGCGCAATTGATAATATGGGGTGATAGGACTATGTTTACGATATTTCAATCAAAAAAAGAGGATATCGAGCAATTTAAAACAAAAATTGATGAACTAAATGCGCAGCTTGATAAAAAGGATCACGAGTTTCAAATTTTTTTAAATGAGTTACATAAGGAAATGATTTCGACAATTGAACAACATGATAAAGTAAACAATCAGCATGTTGTACTAGGTGAAATGGTTGGAGAAATTTTAGATGAGTTTAATAAAGTTGAAAATAGTACAATCAAATCAAACCATATTGCAGAAAATGCATTGAGTAAAGGGAATATTTTAATTTCTGCCTCTGACCAAATGGCAACATTGTCAGTTGAGAGTAAGCAGGCAGTACATGAAGTGGAGCAGCTAATTGATTTATTAGGTGAGCAATCGCAAAAAACCTCTTCAAGCATGAGCGATTTAAGTGAGCGTTCTAAGCAAATTGCGGAAATTGTTAATGTGATTGGAGAGATTTCAAATCAGACGAACTTGCTCGCTCTAAATGCTTCAATTGAGGCTGCGAGAGCCGGGGAACATGGAAAAGGCTTTTCTGTCGTTGCCGAGGAAGTAAGGAAATTAGCAGAAAACACGAAAACAAGCACCGAAGACATCGCAAACTTAACAAAGAAAATCGAAGAGCAAATTGCCCAAGCCTATGAAGACAATAAAAATAATATGCAGCTAGTGACGAATGGCATCGAAAAGAGTGCAGCAACATCTGCGCAAATTGAAAGTTTACTGCATATGATTACGAATGTCCAAACAGGCATTGATGAACTATTAGGCTATATGAAAGAGCAAAAAACCTCAAATGAAGATGTAATGGATAAATTCAAAATGACAACATCTCTATTTGATGACACGAATCGTGTATTAACAAACCATATTGACGAATCTGAAATCGTCACACGTAAATTATTAGAGGCAGTGGAGCAAGTAAAACATTTTCATATTAGAAAATAACGAAATTGGACGGTAGCTTGCGATAAAGCTGCTGTCTTTTTAACTTCTATTAGGTGACTGGACACAAGCTGATAAAAAGGAACTTGGTCTAAGACTATCGCATCTTACTGGCACGACTAAGTGACCAACATCGTGTTGACCAGACTTGCGGCGGGTGTCACAGACTTTGGAGGGAGGCTTGCGTGAATAGGCAGTATTTTATTACTTTGCTATAATAAAGCTAAAAACATCGGAGGTATCATGGCAAAAAAGAAGACAAAATTTATATGTAATGCATGTGGCTACGAATCGGCGAAGTGGATGGGGCGCTGTCCGGGCTGTGGGCAGTGGAACACAATGGTGGAGGAAGTGGAGGTTATTGTCAAGGGACCTCGCGGAGCCTTCCAGCATTCTAGTGCAACAACGCAAAAGGCTGTGCCGATAATGACTGTGGAAACGGTGGAGGAAGCACGCATTGTTACCGAGATGACGGAATTGAACCGTGTGCTGGGGGGCGGTATTGTTGCGGGCTCGCTTGTGTTAATTGGGGGAGACCCAGGCATTGGAAAGTCGACTTTATTGCTTCAGGTGTCCGCGCTACTTTCCAATCGTGGGCAGCGGGTGCTTTATATTTCTGGGGAGGAATCGATTCGCCAGACAAAGCTGCGCGCAGAGCGTTTAGGGGTAAAGTCACAGGAGCTATATATATATTCTGAAACGAATTTAGAGTTTTTGCATCAAACAATCGAAGAGGTGCAACCGAAGTTTGTCATTGTCGATTCGATTCAAACAGTGCACCATCCAGAGGTGACGAGTGCGCCGGGAAGTGTTTCGCAAGTGCGTGAGTGTACAGCGGAGCTAATGCGCATTGCGAAAACGAAAAATATTGCGATTTTTCTTGTGGGACATGTGACGAAGGAGGGGCAAATTGCTGGTCCCCGCCTTTTAGAGCATATGGTGGATACGGTGCTTTATTTTGAAGGAGAGCGCCATCATAATCACCGTATTTTGCGTAGCCAAAAAAACCGCTTTGGCTCGACCAATGAGATTGCTATTTTTGAAATGTTGCACGGTGGTCTAAAGGAAGTATTAAATCCATCTGAATTATTTTTACAGGAGCGTTCACAAGGTGTAGCGGGCTCGACTATCGTTGCATCGATGGAAGGGACGCGCCCTATTTTAGTGGAAATTCAATCACTTGTCACACCTACAAGCTTTAATTACCCAAAACGAATGGCAACGGGCGTAGATCAAAACCGTGTGCAGCTATTAATGGCAGTACTAGAAAAACGCATGGGTATGATGTTGCAGGCACAAGATGCTTATATTAAGGTAGCGGGCGGTGTGAAGCTTGATGAGCCAGCGATTGATTTAGCTGTTTTGACATCGATTGTTTCGAGCTTTAAAGATGAGGCTGTTCGCGCTACAGATTGCTTTATCGGAGAGGTTGGTTTGACGGGGGAGGTACGTCGAGTTTCACGTATCGAGCAGCGTGTGCAGGAGGCAGCAAAGCTGGGCTTTCAACGAGCTTTTATTCCAGCATCGAATATTGGTGGCTGGGACTTCCCACCCGGTATTCAAGTCGTTGGTGTTGAAACGATAGGTGATAGCTTGCGTTTGTGCTTTAATAATTTGTAATGACTGTAAAGGCTGTTAGGAAAGTCTGATTTCCTGACAGCTTTTTTTACTTCTTTTATTTTAAAATGTAAAGAAAGCTGCGAGGTCTAGTGTTCATCATCTTTTTAAATGGGATACTTGCTTTTAAACACGGAGCTTTATTTTAACCAAACAAGAATGAAACGTCCCAAAAGCAGGTGAAGTGCAGTTTTTGGGACGTCCTATCAAATTTCTTGCAAATTAGTGGGCTGTTCATCGCAATAATAAGAGGAACAATGTATAATTATGCTCAAAGAGAGGATGTGATGTGATGTTAAAGAGAGTTATTCAAATTGCCTTTTTATTAATCGGGGGAGCGTTAGGCTTTATTTTTTTACCGCCATTATACGAGTTTATGCATTTATCTTCTAATCCGTGGCTTGACAATCCTATTGTTTCGATTATTTTAGGTGCTAGTTTACTATTTGTTTTATCATTTTTATTATCTGATTATTGCGTCCGTTTAATTGTTTGGATGGAGGAAGTGCTTTTCAAATTGCCGATAGGTGATTTGCTATTTGGAACATTCGGCTTAATTGTTGGGCTAATTGTGGCGTATTTTATCGGCTTTGCGATTGAGCGTATCCCACTACCAGTTGTGCCAGAAGTGTTACCGATTCTTTTCTCAATTATACTCGGCTATTTAGGGTTCCGCATTGGCTTTAAGCAGAGGGAGGAGCTATTGCAGCTATTTACCCCTAAAAGTAATATACAGAAGAAAAAAACTACGGTACAGGATGATATGGCCATGTCGAAGTTATTAGATACGAGCGTTATTATCGATGGGCGTATTGCAGATATTTCTGCCACAGGCTTTGTGGAGGGAGCGTTAGTTGTGCCGCAATTTGTGTTAACTGAATTGCAGCATATTGCTGACTCTTCAGATACATTAAAACGCACGCGAGGTCGCAGAGGTCTAGATATTTTAAAGCGACTACAGGATGAGCGAGCATCACAAGTGCTAATTGTAGATGATGATTTTGAAGAGGTTCAAGAAGTCGACTTGAAGCTAGTGCGCTTAGCGAAGCAGCGCAGCGCACAAATATTAACGAATGATTTCAACTTAAATAAAGTATGTGAGTTACACAACGTGCAAGTATTAAATATTAATGATTTAGCGAATGCAGTGAAGCCTGTTGTTATTCCAGGGGAGGATATGCAAGTCGTTGTTATTAAAGATGGCAAGGAGCATAATCAGGGGGTTGCTTATTTAGATGACGGTACGATGATTGTTGTAGAAGGTGGTCGCAGCTATATCGGGCAGGCAATTACAGTGACCGTTACAAGCGTGCTACAAACATCGGCAGGGCGCATGATATTTGCTAAGCCAAAAGAAAGTTAGGAAGTGAGCAAATGCGATATGAAGTAGTATTGCCTGCTGCGGGCAGTGGAAAGCGAATGGGCGCAGGGCAAAACAAATTGTTTTTGCCGCTTTTAGAAAAGCCCATTTTAATGCACACATTAGAAATCTTTGAGCAGGATTGTAATTGTACGGGCATTTGGCTGGCAGTAAAGCCAGAGGAACGAGCATTTATTGAAGGCTTGCTTGCACGCTATAGCATTACGAAAGTAAAAGGTTTACCTGCTGGCGGTGAGGAGCGACAGCACTCTGTGCACTCATGCTTGAAGGCAATGGAGCAAGTAGAGATTGTCCTTGTGCATGATGCTGCACGCCCATTTATTACCCAAGAAATTATTGCGCAATTGGCAAAGGTGGCGTATGAGAAAGGGGCAGCCATTGCGGGTGTGCGAGCGAAGGATACGATGAAGAAGGTGCGTGGCACAGTGATTGCTGAGACAGTTGAGCGTGATAGTCTATGGATGATTCAGACGCCGCAGGCATTTCGCTTCGATTTGCTAGCGGAGGCTGAGGATGTAGCAGAAAAAATTGGCTTTTTAGGTACGGATGAAGCGATGCTAGTAGAACGACTTGGACATGAAGTGCATATTGTCGAAAGTAGTTATGAAAATCTGAAAATGACAACACAGGAAGACTTGCTATTTGGTGAGGCAATTTTGCGTAAACGAGCTTTGCAAAAATAATTAAAGTGGCTAAGGACTGTTTTCATACAGTTCCCTAGCCACTTTTTAATTACCCACTTTCGATAATTGTTTTTCGATAATGGAACGATTTTTTTCTTTGAACAGCTCATTATGTGATGATACCATCCCGTAGCGGTACGCGCTAGGCTCTAAATAAGTTTTAATGGAGTTAACGGCATTCGCTGCATCCTGGAAAGTGCCAATCAGAAGATTGACCTTGCCTTCAAATGCTAAAATGTCACCTGCTGCAAAAATGCCAGGCTGTGCTGTTTCTCCAGTAGCCTTCCCTTCGAAATAATAGTCATCCTTTTTTGGAAGAGCTATTGCTTCATCAAAATCCAATGATGCTTCATGATTATAACCATGACTAATAATGACTTCATCAATTTGGCGGATAGAGTTTTCTTGTGTTTTTGAATTTTCACATGTTACATACTGGATAGCTGTTTTGTCAGCATTGGAAGTGAGCTTTGTAATGGACGTGTTACATTCAATTTTAACACCTGCATTAATTGCTTCTTGTATTGTTGCCTCATGTGCCGATAGCTTTTCGTTTCGGTACACAACCGTGATACTTTTCGCGATTGAGCTAAGCTCAACTGCCCAATCAATGGCTGCATTGCCCCCACCTGAAATAATAACTTCTTTGTCAACAAAGCGTTGAAACGATTGCACGGTATAGTGCAAGTTTGCCATCTCATATTTTTCAGCGCCCTCTAATGTGAGCTTTTGCGGATTAATAATGCCCCCACCGACTGCTAGAAGAATCGTTCGAGAGTAATGACATTCACCCATTGAAGTATGAACGATGAATAAATCATCCTGTCGCTCTATCAAATCAACTTTCGTATTCGTTAAGATTGTTGGGTCAAATGTTTTTGCTTGTTCAATTAATTGCTTAACGAATTGCCCTCCAAGTACAGGTGGATGGCCACCAATATCCCAAATAAGCTTTTCGGGATAAAGCAGTACCTTCCCTCCTAATTCCTGTTGACTTTCGATAAGCTTTGTTTTTAAGCCGCGCAACCCACTATAAAAAGCGCTATATAAACCTGCGGGACCGCCGCCAATAATTGTTACATCATATACATTTTGCACTATATTTCCACATCCCTGAAAAGTATTTAAAACCTAAAAGATGATATTAATTCCTCTGTTGATAACGATTATCATTATCGAGTGACTTCATCATAGCATGAAATTTCAGAAAAGAAAAGTCGGGTCCAAGTGCAATATAGTGCGGGAAATTAAAATGATTATACGTTAGTAAACTTCTGTGCTTGCAAAGCGCGACAATCTTTTGTACCCTTATAAAAACACGAGTATTGATATATGATTAATCAGAGAATAGACTAAAAATTGAAGGGGTGTTTTGTTGTTATGAACTTAAATGAATGGTTGAATGAAAAAATACCAGCAATTACGAGCTCTTTAAATGATATAAATAAGCAGTATGTTGATATTGAAAATTCTATAGGCTTTATCGGACGTGATCAAATCTATAAAATTTTAGATAACTTTCATGAAGTATTATTTCCGGGCATTTACACAACGCCACCAATTGATGAGATGCGCATTAATATTGTGAGTAGTAATAAATTGCGTGAGGCAGCATTAGATTTGCGTGATATTATAGAAAAAGTGTTGATTTATAATATGGAAGATAGCGACCCAGCAAATTGTGGGACGTATTGCCGTGAGCAGGCGGACAAAATTGTGATGAATTTAATTGCTAGGTTCCCAACAATTCGCAAAATGCTGCAAACGGATATTCAAGCTGCCTACAACGGAGACCCAGCGGCACTTTCAACAGAGGAGATTTTGCTAAGCTATCCATCAATTGTAGCAGTGTTTACTCATCGCATTGCGCATGAGCTGTATGAGATGGGTGTGCAAATTGTGCCACGTATTATGTCAGAGTATGCGCATCGTTTAACGGGTATTGATATTCACCCGGGGGCATCGATAGGCGAGTCATTTTTTATTGACCATGGTACAGGGGTTGTTATTGGAGAAACATGTACAATTGGCAACAATGTGAAAATTTATCAAGGTGTGACGTTGGGAGCGTTAAGCTTCCCGCTTGATGCGAATGGAAATCCAATTAAAGGAATTAAGCGCCATCCGAATATTGAGGATAATGTAGTCATTTATGCGGGTGCGACGATTTTAGGTGGAGAAACGACAATCGGTCATGATTCGGTGCTAGGAAGTAATATTTGGCTAACGCATTCTGTCCCACCGTATTCTCGTGTTTATAATTCACAACCATCTCCAAATATTAGTAATAGTCAAATGAAAAACATTGAGTATCATATTTAAAAATTTTAGATAAATTTTTTTGTGCCAAAAGCGAGGCGACAGGCACAAAAACATGTGCTCTTATGGTTATTCGTCACAAAGGGACCGTCTCAAAATGATTTTTTAGACGGTCTCTTCCCTATTTCAGCGCAAATTTTGGTATGATAGGGAATAGAACAGAAGCTTTTATGTGATGACTTTGGGTCACCTTAAATAGTAGAATAAATAAAAATTAAAGGAAGATGAATATGTTTCGAGTAGGACAAGGCTATGATGTACATGCATTTGCGGAGGGGCGCAAATTAATTTTAGGCGGGATTGAAATTCCACATGAACGCGGTCTTTTAGGGCATTCTGATGCAGACGTATTATTACATACGATTACGGATGCGGCACTTGGCGCAATTGGTGAGGGAGATATCGGACGTCACTTTCCGGATACAGACCCTGAGTGGAAGGACGCTGATTCGGCAAAATTGCTACAGTATATTTGGAAGATTGTCGAGGAGAAAGGCTATGTGTTAGGGAATGTAGATGCAACAATTATGGCACAGCGTCCGAAAATGGCACCTTATATTGAACCTATGCGTAATCGAATTGCGGAGCTGTTAAATGCAGACGCATCACAAGTGAATGTAAAGGCGACGACGACAGAAAAGTTAGGCTTTGTTGGTCGTGAGGAAGGAATTGCAGCTTTAGCTACGATTTTGTTAATTAAAAAACAATAATGAGTGGCTGTTTGAAAAGTGGTTTAACATGCAACTTTTTGAACAGCTATTATTGCTTTTTAGAGTGTAGGTCATGATTTAAAAAGCTGTTTTATATTCATCGCTTGGTCGTTTATAATGAGTGCTTTGCTTTTTTACTCCTATACTTTTAATTGTATATGGACAGTGGTAAAATGGACAAAGTTGAAAACGGTCGGAAATCCGTTAAAATTCAGGAGGTTTTTTTATGACGAAACAAGTTCGTGTTCGCTATGCGCCATCGCCAACGGGTTTTTTACATATTGGCGGAGCGCGTACAGCATTATTTAACTATTTATATGCCAAACACCATGATGGTAAATTTATCGTGCGTATTGAAGATACGGATATCGAGCGTAATGTGGAGGGCGGGGAAGCATCTCAGCTCGACAACCTGCGCTGGCTAGGTATTATACCTGATGAATCAATCGATATCGGCGGACCGTATGCACCATATCGCCAAATGGAGCGCCTTGATATTTATAAAGAGTATGCGGAGCGTCTACTGGCTGAAGGAAAAGCATATAAATGTTTTTGTACATCAGAGGAGCTCGAGGCATCACGTGAGGCACAAAAAGCAAATGGTGTTGCTGCGCCGACATATGATGGTAAATGCCGTCATTTAACAGCGGATGAAGTAGCGAAGAAGGAAGCGGCTGGAGAAGCTTATACGATACGTATGCGCGTACCAGCAGACACAACGTACAAGTTTACAGACTTAGTGCGCGGTGAGGTTATTTTTGAGTCAAAGGATATCGGCGATTGGGTGCTAGTAAAAGCAAACGGTATTCCAACATATAACTATGCGGTCGTATTAGATGACCACTTCATGGAAATTTCACACGTCTTCCGTGGTGAGGAACATTTATCAAATACACCGAAACAAATGATGATTTTTGATGCCTTTGATTGGGAATATCCACAGTACGGGCATATGACATTAATCGTTAATGAAGATCGTAAAAAGCTTTCGAAACGTGATGAATCAATTATTCAATTCGTAGCGCAATATAAAGATTTAGGTTACTTACCAGAGGCAATGTTCAATTTCTTTGCACTGCTAGGCTGGTCTCCAGAAGGGGAAGAGGAGATTTTCACGAAAGCGCAATTTATCGAGCTATTTGATGAAAAACGTTTATCTAAATCACCTTCTATGTTTGATAAAACGAAGCTTACGTGGATGAATAATCAATATATTAAAAAGCTAGATCGTAAAGAAGTTGTCGCATTGGCATTACCGCATTTACAAAAAGCGAATCTTTTACCTATGGAACTAAATGAAGAGCAAGCTGCTTGGGCTTCTGAATTAATTGGTTTATATCACGACCAAATGAGCTTTGGAGCTGAAATTGTCGAGCTTTCTGCGCAATTCTTTAAAGATGAAATCGACTATGATGCAGAAGCTACAGAGGTGTTAGCGGGTGAGCAGGTACCTGAAGTAATGACATCATTTAAAGCACAATTAGAGTCGCTAGCGTCGTTTGATGCAGAATCAATTAAGGCTGCGATTAAAGCTGTACAAAAAGAAACAGGTCATAAGGGGAAAAATTTATTTATGCCAATTCGTGTAGTAACAACTGGTCAAACACATGGCCCAGAGTTACCGAATGCTATTGCATTAATTGGTAAAGAGAAAGTTATTGCTCGCGTAGAAAAGTACGCGAATTAAATGTTTGATTTTTTTACTAATTTCTGTACAATAAAGCTACTATATATGAAAGCTTTGATAAGGAGAAGTACGTCGCGCATGCTCGACAAGAGAGGACTACCACCGGCTGAAAGTAGTCTGAGCCTAGGCAACACGGAAATGCACCTTTGAGCGCTTCGCTGAAACGGAAAGTAGGCAAGCCGGAGTCGTCCATCGTTAAAAGGACTTTAAAGCGGAAAGTGGACTAATCTTGATTTTAGCATCGCTGAATCAAAACAACGCTTTTGACAGATTGCGAAAAAATTTCCCTAGCGAAATTTAAGAAATCTGACCGAAGCATAGTTGATTTGACCCTTTCAAGCAGAGTGGAACCACGCTAATTATGCGTCTCTGTCACAATTTTGTGGCGGAGACGTTTTTTGTATTGATAATTATAAACGCTAGGCATTTGCGTAAATGGCGATGTCAAGAGGGCTTGGAGAATGATGAAAAGGAGAGAAAAAGATGAGCATTTCGATTTTCAACTCATTAACACGACAAAAGGAAACGTTTGTGCCATTAGAAGAGGGCAAGGTAAAAATGTACGTGTGCGGACCGACTGTTTATAACTATATTCATATCGGGAACTCACGTCCTGTTATTGTGTATGATACAGTGCGTCGCTATTTTCAATATGCAGGCTACGAAGTGAAATTCGTATCTAATTTTACAGATGTTGATGACAAAATTATTAAAGCGGCTAATGAGCTAGGTGAAGAAGTATTTGAACTGACGGAGCGTTTTATCGGGGCATATTTCGACGATATTACAGCACTAGGTTGCCGTAAAGCAGATGTGCATCCACGCGTAACGGAGCATATGAATGATATTATTGCATTTATCCAAGTATTAATTGATAAGGGCTATGCATATGAATCAGCAGGAGACGTTTACTATCGAACGCGTAAATTTGATGGTTATGGTAAATTATCACACCAATCCATTGATGACCTAAAGGTTGGTGCGCGTATCGAAGCGGGAGAGAAAAAGGAAGACCCGCTTGATTTCGCCCTTTGGAAAGCAGTAAAGCCGAATGAAATTTTCTGGGCTAGTCCTTGGGGAGATGGTCGACCGGGCTGGCATATCGAGTGCTCTGTAATGGCACGTGAGCATTTAGGTGATACAATTGATATCCACGCAGGCGGTCAAGATTTGACATTCCCGCACCATGAAAATGAAATTGCACAATCAGAGGCGCATACAGGAAAAACATTTGCGCGTTATTGGATGCATAATGGCTATATTAATATCGATAATGAAAAAATGTCGAAGTCATTAGGGAATTTTGTATTAGTACATGATATTCGCCAGCAAATCGATCCGCAAGTGCTACGCTTCTTTATGTTATCTGTACACTACCGCCAGCCAATCAACTTTGCACAAGATTTAGTTGAGGCAGCACGCACAGGCTTAGAGCGAATTCGCACAGCGTATAACAATGTAGAGCATCGCCTTGCGCGAGCGGCTAATTTAGTAAACAATGCTGAAGGGTGGCTAACGCAAATTGCGGCAATCCAGCAGCAGTTTGAGGATGCAATGAATGATGATTTTAATACAGCCAATGCGATTACGGCTTTATTTGAATTAGCTCGTTTAGCAAATATTTATGTAGCTGAAAGTAATACAGAGCAAGAGGTTTTACAAAAATTCCTTACAACATTTGACCGACTTGGTGATGTTTTAGGGATTGTGTTAAAAGCGGAAGAAGAGCTGCTTGATGAAGAAATAGAGGCGTTAATTGAAGAGCGGAATGCAGCGCGTAAAAACCGTGATTTTGCACGTTCTGACGAAATTCGTGACCATTTATTGAGCTTGAATATCGTATTGGAAGATACGCGTCAAGGTACACGCTGGAAACGAGGGTAATAGGATGTCAGAGCTTCGAAAAGAAGATGTTAAACAATTGAATGCGCTAGCACTTGCCTATATGGGAGATGCGGTGCTTGAGCAGAGGGTGCGCGAACACCTTCTGCGCATGGGGCGAGTGAAGCCGAATACGCTGCATCGTGAGGCGACCAAATATGTATCTGCAAAGGCGCAATCAATGGTCATATATCGTTTGCTAGAGGAAAATTATTTGACGGAGGAAGAGCTTGCGGTATTTAAGAGAGGTCGCAATGCTAAATCAGGCTCCATACCGAAAAATACAGATGTGCAAACATATCGCAACAGCTCGGGCTTTGAAGCGGTGCTCGGTAGCTTATATTTATTAGGACAGTTGGACCGAGTGGATGAAATAATTAATTATGCAATTACAATCGTAGAACAGTAGAGAGGAGTGTCGTAGATGGCAGAGCAAGCTGGTGAAATGATTGCAGGAAAAAACCCAGTATTAGAGGCATTGCGTTCAGGTCGCGAAATGAACAAGCTATGGATTGCAGAAGGTGTCAAAAAAGCAGGCATTCAGGAGCTGTTAGATTTAGCACGTGAGCGTGGTGTGCTCGTGCAGTTTGTGCCGAAGAAAAAGGTGGATCAGCTGTCGGATGCAAACCATCAAGGAATTGTAGCGTCTGTTGCAGCCTATGATTATGCAGAGCTAGAAGATTTATTTTCAGCCGCACAAGCAAAAGGCGAGGATCCATTTTTCTTAATTTTAGATGAGTTGGAAGACCCTCATAATTTAGGCTCTATTATGCGAACGGCAGATGCGGTTGGTGTGCATGGTATAATTATTCCGAAACGTCGCGCGGTTGGCTTGACAGCGGTTGTTGCAAAGGCTTCGACGGGAGCAATCGAGCATGTGCCTGTTGTACGAGTAACGAATTTAGCGCAAACTGTAGATGAACTAAAGGAGCGCGGGATATGGGTTGCTGGTACCGATGCAAAGGGTTCCGCGGATTATCGCAAAATGGATGCTACATTGCCGTTAGCGATTATTATCGGTAGTGAAGGGAAAGGCATGAGCCGTCTACTGAAAGAGAAATGTGATTTTTTATACCATTTACCGATGGTTGGTCATGTTACTTCGTTAAATGCTTCAGTTGCAGCGGCCCTGTTAATGTACGAAGTATACCGTAACCGCCAAGCTTTATAATATGCAAAATGTTTTGCTAGTAGACGGCTATAATATGATTGGAGCTTGGGCGGAATTGCGCCCTTTGCGCGATAAAAGCTTAGAGGATGCCCGTGATCGTTTAGTAGAATTGCTTGCTGAATATAAGGCGACAATGGGATGGCGGGTCATTATTGTATTCGATGCGTATCTTGTACCCGGTACTGAGAAATTGCATATGAAGCACGATGTCGAAGTGCTATTTACGCGGAAAAATGAAACGGCAGACGAGCGTATAGAGAAGCTAACGAATGAATTAAAGGGTAGAAAAGTACAAATTCATGTAGCAACCTCTGATATGACCGAGCAAAATGTAGTGTTTGGACAAGGTGCGTTGCGCAAATCTGCTCGCGAATTAGAAATTGAAATTCAAATTGTGCAAACCAAAATTTCATCCAAAGTAAAAAAAACACAAATAGAGAAGCCAGCTTCGCGCATTTCTTTATCCAAAGATGTGGAGCTTGCATTTGAAAAGTGGCGACGCGGCTTGAAGTAGGTTAGCTAGATTTTGATAAGTAACTTCATAGATGATGGGATGACTAGCCAATTTATCCCGCATTAACGGGCAGTAAGACGCCCATTTCAAGATTTAAGTGAAGATACGCTTAGGATAAGTGGGAGCTGAACTGCCCGTAAAAGTCCGATTGGTTCACCGAACAATCAGTGGAGGATGAGGAAAACCTCCACTGAGATTGAAGTTTTACTTTATCTGTTATGCCAAATTAAATTAAGCTGAAATCTTTGGTGGATTGCTTGAATAATGGAGAAAAAACTTGTGCAATATAAAATTCATTGACTTCCGCCAAACATATGAAAAAGATGGACAAGCGTTAGCTAAGGGATGATTGATTTTCTGTTTAGTTCAATTATACTGTTGCTAATGATTCTTAAGTGACTGAGGTGAAGCGATTGCTTAAAAGTAGTAAGATGCCAACCATACAGCAATTTGAAGAGCTTTCTGACGAGGAGCTTGTAGAACAAGTTCGACTAGGAAATACAGATGCGTTAGATTTTTTAATAACAAAATACCGCTTATTTGTGAAAGCGAAAGCAAGGTCCTATTTTCTTGTTGGTGCTGACAAAGAAGATATTATACAAGAAGGCATGATTGGTCTTTACAAAGCGATACGAGACTTTAAGGGGGACAAGCTTGCTTCGTTCAGAGCGTTCGCTGAGCTATGTGTTACAAGACAAATTATTACAGCCATTAAAACGGCTACACGACAAAAGCACATCCCACTTAATTCTTACGTGTCGTTAGACAAGCCAATTTATGATGAAGAATCTGAGCGAACATTGATGGATATCATAACAAGCCCGCAATCTGATGACCCTATGCATGCGATGATTAATCAAGAGGAATTCAGCTATCTAGAAGAAAAAATGAGTGAAGTGTTAAGTGAGCTAGAGCAGCAAGTACTGGCACTTTATTTAGAAGGACGTTCATATTATGAAATTTCTGAACTGCTGAACCGTCACGTCAAATCAATCGATAATGCGTTGCAGCGAGTGAAGCGGAAATTGGAGCGTCATTTGGAAGTTGAAGGGATTCGTTGACGCAAGAAGCTTGTTGACAAGCATCATTGTTAGGTGTTAGTCTTGAAAAGACAAAATGCCGAAAAGGTGATACAAATGGCAAAAAAAGTCATTATGAGTTGTGAGAAATGTGGCTCAAGAAACTATGCGATGCCTGCTAAAGAAGGTACAACAAAGCGACTAGAGCTGAAAAAATTTTGCGCACACTGCAATGAACATACGGTGCATAAACAGACAATATAGAGGATATCATTGATTTTGGAGGTTAAGCTAGGATGAGTAAAGTTACAACCTTTCTGCAAGAAGTAGGCGCAGAAATGCGAAAAACAAGCTGGCCAAAAAGTAAAGAGCTAACGAAATATACAGTTGTTGTTATAGTGACAGTTATTTTCTTTGCTTTATATTTTTCGGTAGTTGACCTAGGGATTTCAGAGTTATTCCGTTGGTTCTTAAGTTTGTAAAATAATATTGATGATGAAATAGCCCGTCCGTAGTCATAACGGGTTTTTTCATTTGGCGAAAAATCTGGTCCGGATTTTTGGAGAGGTTTGATGGAAGTTAGCGTCATCTTCTTAAAAAACTGTGACATCCGTTGAATTAAAATAACAAAGGAGGGACGGACGAAAAGTCCTTGTAGCTATGGAGAAAAATTGGTATGTAGTTCACACCTATTCAGGTTATGAAAATCGCGTGAAAGCAAATTTGGAAAAGCGCGTTGAAACGATGGGGATGCAAGATAAAATTTTCCGTGTAATCGTTCCAGAGCAAGAAGAAGTAGATGTAAAAGAAGATGGTAAAAAGCGTACAGTTATGCGAAAAGTTTTCCCAGGCTATGTGCTAGTGGAAATCATTATGACGGATGACTCTTGGTATGTCGTGCGTAACACACCTGGCGTAACAGGCTTTATTGGTTCTTCAGGTGGCGGTGCAAAGCCAACGCCGTTATTGCCAGAAGAGGCAGAGCGTTTACTCGCTCAAATGGGTATGAAGGATACAGCAATTGGTGATATTGCCTTAGAGGTTGGCGAGGTTGTGGAAGTATTAGAAGGACCGTTTGCTCATTTCCAAGGGAAAGTGGAAGAAGTAGATGTGGAAAAATCGAAAGTAAAAGTTAGTGTGGATATGTTTGGACGCGAAACGCTGATGGAACTTAGCTTCGAACAAATTCGCAAAATCTAATCTAATTGAGCATAGATAATATACTTGAAATAGATTGTGGTCTACGTAAATTGACAATGTGTGGAAAGCAATAAAATGAAATTTGACTATTATTTGTGCTTGCGTATATGATATAAAAGTGTTATCATTTCATAGGTCAGACTGTAAATTGTTTTCAGTCGGCAATTGATAGATTTTTAATGTTATCGGCAAATTAGCTGACAGACAGATATTTGAGTGGGAGGGGCAACCCAATTACCACATCACGGACTTAAGGAGGTGTGTCTCGTGGCTAAAAAAGTTATTAAAGTTGTAAAACTTCAAATCCCTGCTGGTAAAGCTAACCCAGCTCCACCGGTTGGTCCTGCACTAGGTCAAGCAGGTGTAAACATCATGGGATTCTGTAAGGAGTTCAATGCTCGTACTGCTGATCAAGCAGGTCTAATCATTCCTGTTGAGATTTCAGTATTTGAAGACCGTTCATTTACTTTCATTACGAAAACTCCACCTGCAGCAGTTCTACTTAAAGTAGCAGCTGGTATCCAATCTGGATCAGGTGAACCAAACCGTAAAAAAGTAGCGACGGTTAAACGTGATAAAGTTCGCGAAATCGCTGAACAAAAAATGCCAGACCTTAATGCTGCATCAGTAGAAGCGGCTATGTTAATGGTTGAAGGTACTGCACGTAGCATGGGTATTGCGATCGAAGACTAATTCCCATTTACTTGATGATGCATTTGTTTTTGGAAGGTTGCGGCACTCGAGTGGTGCGCAACCTTTATTCGTGGGAGGTAAAATTCCGCTATAACCACAATCAAGGAGGAAATTATAATGGCTAAAAAAGGTAAAAAGCTGCAAGATGCGGCTAAATTAATTGACCGTACAAAACTTTATTCTGTAGAAGAAGCAATCGAGCTAGCGCAAAAAACTAGCACTGTAAACTTTGATGCAACTGTAGAAGTAGCATTCCGCTTAGGGATTGATACTCGTAAAAATGACCAACAAATTCGTGGTGCAGTAGTGCTTCCGCACGGTACTGGTAAAACTCAACGCGTATTAGTTTTCGCTAAAGGTGAAAAACTTAAAGAAGCAGAAGCTGCTGGTGCAGATTATGTAGGCGATGCTGAGTACATCCAAAAAATCCAACAAGGCTGGTTCGACTTCGATGTAATCGTAGCTACACCAGACATGATGGGTGAAGTTGGTAAACTTGGTCGTGTATTAGGTCCAAAAGGCTTAATGCCAAACCCAAAAACAGGTACAGTTACTTTTGATGTAACGAAAGCAATCGAAGAAATCAAAGCTGGTAAAGTAGAATACCGCGCTGAAAAAGCTGGTATTATCCATGCTCCGATTGGTAAGGCTTCTTTCGAAACAGAAAAATTAGTAGAAAACTTCTTAGCTGTATTTGACGTAGTTCAAAAAGCAAAACCTGCTGCAGCTAAAGGTACTTACATGAAGTCTGTAAACGTAACTACTACAATGGGTCCAGCTGTTAAAATTGACGCTGCTAACGTAGCGGTTAAATAATAAAAATAGTTGACAACAATTCAACCATTTGTTAATATGGTTTCTGTTGTGAATTATCCATTTGTACCGTAGACAGTAGGAGTGCATTGTGCGCTTAATTTTCCTACCGAGGACAACGGAATTCGGAATCTTTTTAAGATGATGACTTTCTGCCTCTATGTCTATTTTGATATAGGGGCTTTCTTTTGTCGGTATAAATGACTCATTCTAATAGGAGGTGTCATCAAATGAGCAAAGCTGTTGAAGCTAAAAAAGTTCAAGTACAAGAAATCGCTGACAAGTTCCAAGCTGCTGCATCTGTAGTAGTGGTTGACTACCGCGGTCTTACTGTTTCTCAAGTAACAGAACTTCGTAAGCAACTTCGTGAAGCTGGCGTAGAGTTCAAAGTATATAAAAACACTTTAACTCGTCGTGCTGCTGATATTGCAAACGTTGGAGGAATTAACGAACATTTAACAGGTCCAAACGCTATCGCATTCTCAAATGAAGATGTAGTAGCGCCAGCTAAAATTATTAACGAATTCGCTAAAAAGAACGAAGCGTTAGAAATTAAAGCGGGTATTATCGAAGGTACTGTTGCATCACTTGAAGATGTTAAAGCTCTTGCAGAACTTCCATCACGCGAAGGTCTACTTTCTATGCTTTTATCTGTACTTCAAGCACCAGTGCGCAACTTCGCACTTGCAACAAAAGCTGTTGCAGACCAAAAAGAAGAGCAAGGAGCTTAATTGCTACCGAACTTCACAAAAAATCGGCTTAATCGCCTAAAACTTAAAACATAACCTAATGTAGGAGGAAATTAAAATGAATAAAGAGCAAATCTTAGAAGCTATTAAAGCTATGACAGTTCTTGAATTAAACGATTTAGTAAAAGCAATCGAAGAAGAATTCGGTGTAACAGCAGCTGCTCCTGTAGCTGTGGTTGCTGGTGGTGCTGCAGGTGCCGCTGAAGAAAAATCTGAATTTGATGTAGTATTAGCTGCCGCTGGTGCTGAAAAAATCAAAGTAATCAAAGTGGTTCGTGAAATCACTGGCTTAGGCTTAAAAGAAGCTAAAGAGGTTGTTGACAACGCTCCTAAAGCTCTTAAAGAAGGTATTGCTAAAGAAGAAGCTGAAGAAATCAAAGCTAAACTTGAAGAAGTTGGCGCTACTGTAGAAGTTAAGTAATTTCTTGTTAGCATCTCTTAAAATAGACAAGCTCGTCATATGACGGGCTTGTTTTTTTACCTAATTCTTTTTAGCAAGGAGGCGTTACTAAGTGTCAGAGCACTATTATTCTAATAAGCCGCAAGTTGAAAGTAAACCGCGTAAGTGGAAGTTTACACTGCTTGGCTCAGAGTTTATATTTGAAACGGATGCCGGTGTTTTTAGTAAAAATGAAGTAGATTTTGGCTCCCGTGTATTAATTGACACATTTGAAATGCCTGCAATTAAAGGAGCGGTTATGGACGTAGGCTGTGGGTATGGTCCCATTGGTTTAGCTTTAGCAAAGGCGCACCCAGATCGCTTTATTTATATGATGGATATTAATTCACGTGCTGTAGCGTTAGCGCAAAAAAATGCGGAAGTGAACGGGATTCAAAATGTGCAAGTTATCGAAAGTGATGGACTAGCAAATGTAGCGCCTCAAACAGAAGTAGCAGCTATTTTAACGAATCCACCTATTCGCGCAGGTAAAGAAACGATTTTTAAATTTTATAACGAAGCATATGCTATGTTGGTAATTGGTGGCGAGTTATGGGTCGTTATTCAAAAAAAGCAGGGAGCTCCGTCAACTGTAAGTCATTTAGAGGGACTTTTTGCTGAAGTAGAGGTCGTTGAGAAGAAAAAAGGGTATTGGATTGTGCGTGGAAAAAAGTGAATTTTAACTTTTGTCAAGTCAATTCACGCTAAAATATTGACTTGACAAATTGACTGTGATAATATAATAAAATGCAAAATTATTATTTTGAAGAAGTATGCCCTTTTGTATGAATTTGATTTTAAGTAGGGTATGTTTTGCGAGAATTTAGTTTATCTTAATTTATTAAGAGCTCTCATCTTTTAGATAGGTGGCGGGCTGAATTATTTATCTTGCTTTCTTTCAGTGGGAGATTCAATTTTCGCTGATGGAGAGAAGTGCAGTTTAAGAGCGCCACATCCAGTGGTAGCGACTGAGTGACCAACATCAAGTTGGCCTAAAGCCTCTGGCAAATGTTACAGTTTTTTAAGGGGAGTTTTCGTACTCATTCGAAAAAAACCGGACTAAAGTTAGCTTGAGGTGTAATTGAGTTTAACCGAAAATGAGCTTTTTATAAAGACTCGTTTTCTTTTTGTCTTTCGAAATCATACACTATTTGTATGGTTTTGCAAAGACCTATTATCGCTTTATTGAGGGGTGAATGAGTTGACAGGTCAACTAGTTCAGTACGGACGACACCGCCAGCGCAGAAGTTTTGCGCGTATTAAAGAGGTGCTTGAGCTTCCGAATTTAATCGAGATTCAAACAGCATCTTATGAGTGGTTCTTTGCAGAAGGATTGCGTGAAATGTTCCACGACATTTCGCCAATCGAAGATTTTACAGGTAATCTTTCACTTGAATTCATCGATTATGCTTTAGGGGAACCGAAGTATGATGTGGATGAGTGCAAGGAACGTGATGTAACGTATGCCGCACCATTACGTGTGAAAGTACGTTTGCACAACAAGGAAACAGATGAAGTAAAAGAGCAAGACGTCTTTATGGGGGATTTCCCTTTAATGACGGAAACAGGCACATTTATTATTAATGGTGCTGAGCGCGTTATCGTTTCACAGCTAGTCCGTTCACCAAGTGTTTACTTCCATGATAAAACGGACAAAAACGGTAAAAAGGGCTTTGGTGCAACAGTAATTCCGAACCGTGGTGCGTGGCTTGAATACGAAACAGATGCGAAGGACGTTGTTTACGTTCGTATCGATCGTACACGTAAACTACCGGTTACAGTGTTACTTCGTGCATTGGGCTTCGGTTCAGACCAAGAAATTATCGATATCATCGGTGACAATGAATATTTACGCAATACGCTTGAAAAAGATAACACAGAAAGTACTGAAAAAGCACTTCTTGAAATTTATGAGCGTCTGCGTCCAGGTGAGCCTCCAACAGTAGAAAGTGCGAAAAGTTTATTATTCTCTCGCTTCTTCGATGCAAAACGCTATGATTTAGCGAATGTTGGTCGCTATAAAATGAATAAAAAGTTGCATATTAAAAATCGCTTATTTAACCAAACAATTGCAGAAACATTAGCAGATCCAGAAACAGGCGAAATTTTAGTTGAAAAAGGTACTGTTCTTGACCGACGCACACTAGATAAGTTAATTCCTTATTTAGAAAACGGCATCGGTTTCCGCAAGCTATCTCAAGTTGGCGGCGTATTAGAGGACGATATTACAATCCAAACAATTAAAATCTATGCGCCAAACGATGAAGCACAAAAAGAAATCAATGTTATTTCAAATGCTTATGTCGAAGAAGAAGTGAAAAACATCGTTCCAGCTGATATTTTAGCTTCTGTTTCTTATTTCTTTAATTTACTATACGGTGTTGGTAACACAGACGATATCGACCACTTAGGAAATCGTCGTATTCGTTCAGTTGGTGAGCTATTGCAAAACCAATTCCGTATCGGTTTATCTCGTATGGAGCGTGTTGTACGTGAGCGTATGTCGATTAATGACACAGCGTCGATTGTGCCGCAACAATTGATCAATATTCGCCCGGTAATTGCATCTATTAAAGAATTCTTTGGTAGCTCTCAATTATCGCAATTCATGGACCAAACAAACCCGCTTGCAGAATTGACGAACAAGCGTCGTTTATCAGCATTAGGCCCAGGTGGTTTAACACGTGAGCGTGCTGGTATGGAAGTGCGTGACGTTCACTACTCTCACTACGGTCGTATGTGTCCAATTGAAACGCCTGAGGGTCCAAACATTGGTTTAATTAACTCCCTTTCATCATTCGCGAAAATTAATAAATTCGGCTTTATCGAAACGCCGTATCGTCGTGTAGATCCAGATACGGGTCAAGTGACGGAGCAAATTGATTACTTAACGGCTGACGAAGAGGATAACTACGTCGTTGCACAGGCAAACTCATTATTAAATGAGGATGGTACATTTACAAAAGACGAAATCGTAGGGCGCTTCCGAGGCGACAATACGGTATTCAAAAAAGATAAGATTGATTACATGGACGTATCGCCAAGACAGGTAGTGTCTGTAGCGACAGCATGTATTCCTTTCTTAGAAAACGATGACTCGAACCGTGCATTAATGGGTGCAAACATGCAACGTCAAGCTGTTCCGTTATTAAATCCTGAAGCGCCTTTCGTAGGTACGGGGATGGAGCATGTTGACGCGCGTGACTCAGGTGCTGCTGTAGTTGCTAAATACGAAGGGATTGTTGAGCATGTAGAAGCACGCTCAATTCATGTACGACGTATTGAAACAGTTGACGGCAAAGAAGTAAAAGGCGATTTAACGAAATATAAAGTTCAGAAATTCGTTCGCTCTAACCAAGGTACATCTTATAACCAGCGCCCAATTGTTAAAGTTGGAGACCGCGTAAAGCCAAAAGATATTTTAGCTGACGGTCCATCGATGGAGAAGGGTGAGTTAGCACTTGGTCGTAACGTGCTAGTAGCCTTCATGACATGGGATGGCTTCAACTATGAAGATGCTGTTATTATGAGCGAACGCCTAGTAAAAGATGATGTGTACACATCTGTTCATATTGAAGAATATGAGTCAGAGTCTCGTGATACAAAATTAGGACCTGAAGAAATTACGCGTGATATTCCGAACGTTGGGGAAGATGCACTGCGCAATTTAGATGAGCGTGGAATTATTCGCATTGGTGCGGAAGTACGTGACGGCGATATTCTTGTAGGGAAAGTAACGCCTAAAGGAGTTACGGAATTAACTGCAGAAGAACGTTTATTACACGCAATCTTTGGTGAAAAAGCACGTGAAGTTCGTGACACATCTTTACGTGTACCACATGGAGCAGGCGGTATCGTACTTGATGTGAAAGTCTTCAACCGTGAAGATGGCGATGAATTACCACCGGGTGTAAACCAATTAGTTCGCGCGTATATCGTTCAAAAACGTAAAATCCGCGTTGGAGATAAAATGGCTGGACGTCACGGTAACAAAGGTGTAATTTCACGTATTTTACCAGAGGAAGATATGCCGTTTATGCCAGATGGTACACCTGTTGACATCATGTTAAACCCACTTGGTGTTCCTTCACGTATGAATATCGGACAAGTGCTAGAGCTACATTTAGGTATGGCTTCACGTTATTTAGGTATTCATATGGCAACACCAGTATTCGATGGTGCAAATGAAGAAGATGTTTGGGAAACGATGGAAGAAGCGGGTATGGACCGTGATGGTAAAACAATTTTATATGATGGACGTTCAGGTGAGCCATTCGATAACCGTGTATCAGTGGGTGTCATGTATATGATTAAGCTTGCACATATGGTTGATGATAAGCTACACGCACGTTCGACAGGACCATACTCACTTGTAACGCAACAGCCACTTGGTGGTAAAGCACAATTTGGTGGTCAGCGCTTTGGTGAGATGGAAGTTTGGGCACTTGAAGCATACGGTGCTGCATACACATTACAAGAGATTTTAACTGTTAAATCAGATGATGTTGTAGGTCGTGTGAAAACATACGAAGCAATCGTTAAAGGTGAAAGTGTGCCAGAGCCAGGTGTTCCTGAATCATTTAAAGTATTGATTAAAGAGCTTCAATCTTTAGGTATGGATGTAAAAATGCTAACAATCAACAATGAAGAAGTAGAGCTTCGTGATCTTGATGAAGAAGACGATCTTCAACCGGCTGATGCATTAAACATTGTGCCGACAGATGAGGAAGGCGACACAGTAGAAACTGTAGAGTAACCAGTATCGGGCAGGATTTTGCCCTGCCCGTTTTTTGAATTTTTTCAAATGAAACGATGATGAATGTCGAGCTACGGAAAGGTCTTTATAAAGACTTAGACTAAAGGGAGGTAGGCTCCTTGATAGACGTTAATGAATTTGAATATATGAAAATCGGCTTAGCTTCACCAGATAAGATACGTTCTTGGTCATATGGCGAAGTAAAGAAGCCAGAAACAATCAACTACCGTACATTAAAGCCAGAAAAAGATGGTCTTTTCTGTGAGCGCATTTTCGGCCCTACAAAGGACTGGGAATGTCATTGTGGTAAATACAAACGCGTTCGTTATAAAGGTGTAGTTTGTGATCGCTGTGGTGTAGAAGTTACGCGTGCAAAAGTACGCCGTGAGAGAATGGGACATATTGAGCTTGCTGCTCCTGTATCTCACATTTGGTATTTTAAAGGAATTCCGAGCCGCATGGGTCTTATTTTAGATATGTCTCCACGCGCGCTTGAGGAAGTTATTTATTTTGCATCTTACGTAGTAATTAACCCAGCAGATACAAACTTAGAAAGCAAGCAGCTACTTTCTGAAAAGGAATACCGTGCTTACCGTGAAAAATTCGGTGCATCATTTGATGCAGCGATGGGTGCGGAAGCGATAAAAAAATTACTTGAAAAAATTGATCTTGAAAATGAAACAATCACATTAAAGGAAGAATTAAAAACAGCTCAAGGACAACGTCGTACACGTGCAATTAAGCGCCTTGAAGTAGTGGAATCATTCCGTAACTCTGGCAATAAACCGGAGTGGATGATTTTAGATGTACTACCTGTTATTCCTCCAGAGCTTCGTCCGATGGTTCAATTAGATGGTGGACGTTTCGCAACATCAGACTTAAACGATCTTTACCGTCGTGTAATTAACCGTAATAACCGTTTAAAACGTTTATTAGACCTTGGTGCACCTAGCATTATCGTCCAAAACGAAAAGCGTATGTTACAGGAAGCGGTAGATGCTTTAATCGACAATGGTCGTCGTGGTCGTCCAGTAACAGGTCCTGGTAACCGTCCTTTAAAATCACTTTCACATATGCTGAAAGGGAAACAAGGTCGCTTCCGTCAAAACTTATTAGGTAAACGTGTAGACTACTCTGGTCGTTCAGTTATCGTAGTAGGACCGAATTTAAAAATGTACCAATGTGGTCTTCCGAAAGAGATGGCAATCGAGCTATTTAAGCCTTTCGTAATGAAGGAATTAGTAGAGCGTGGTCTAGCCCATAATATTAAGAGTGCAAAACGCAAAATTGAGCGTTTACACAATGAGGTTTGGGATGTATTAGAGGATGTTATACGTGAGCACCCTGTACTTCTAAACCGTGCACCGACGCTTCACCGACTAGGTATTCAAGCGTTCGAGCCGACATTAGTGGAAGGTCGTGCAATTCGTCTACATCCATTAGTATGTACAGCCTACAACGCTGACTTTGATGGTGACCAAATGGCGGTCCATGTTCCATTATCAGCAGAAGCGCAAGCGGAAGCTCGTTTATTAATGTTAGCAGCACAAAACATTTTAAACCCTAAAGATGGTAAACCAGTAGTTACTCCATCTCAAGATATGGTATTAGGTAACTATTACTTGACGCTTGAGCGTGAAGGAGCTCGTGGTGAAGGGTCTGTTTTCTACGGTCCTGACGAAGTGTTAATCGCATACCAAAATGGCCATGTTCATTTACACACACGTATTGCCATCCATGCAAGCTCTGTCCATAATGAAACATTTACGGAAGAGCAAAATAAAATGTTCTTATTAACAACTGTTGGTAAAGTAATTTTCAATGAAATTTTACCAGAATCATTCCCGTACATTAATGAGCCAACAGATGTAAACCTAGAGCAAAAAACGCCTGAAAAATACTTTGCAAAATTAGCAATCGATGCGGAACAATTGGCTGAATTGGAAGCGACTGAAGGCTATGCTGACTTATCAGAAGCTGAAAAAATTGATGCACAACGCAAAGCAGTTCTACAAAAATACTTTGCAGCTGTACCAGTAGTGCCTCCATTCCGTAAAAAGTTCCTAGGGAATGTTATTGCGGAAGTATTCAAGCGATTCCATATTACGGAAACATCAAAAATGTTAGACCGTATGAAAGATTTAGGCTTTAAATATTCTACTCGTGCGGGGATTACGGTAGGCGTATCTGATATTGTTGTGTTACCAGACAAAGGCACTATTTTAGATGAGGCACAATCGAAGGTAGATAAAGTAATGATTCAATTCCGTCGTGGTTTAATTACGGAAGAAGAACGTTATGATCGCGTTATTTCTAGCTGGTCAGCTGCAAAAGATGAAATTCAATCGAAGCTGATGAAATCATTAGAGAAGACGAACCCAATCTTTATGATGTCTGACTCGGGGGCGCGTGGTAACGCATCGAACTTTACGCAGTTAGCAGGTATGCGTGGTCTAATGGCCAACCCGGCTGGTCGAATTATCGAATTACCTATCAAATCTTCATTCCGTGAAGGTTTAACGGTATTAGAATACTTCATTTCTACACATGGTGCACGTAAAGGTCTAGCCGATACAGCACTAAAAACAGCCGATTCAGGTTATTTAACTCGTCGTTTAGTAGACGTTGCACAAGATGTTATTGTACGTGAAGATGACTGTGGTACTGACCGTGGTTTATTAATCGGTGCATTAATGGAAGGCAACGAGCTAATTGAAGCGTTAGATGAGCGTGTAATTGGGCGTTATACGAAGAAAACCATTTTCCACCCAGAAACTGGGGAGGTTATTTTAGAGCGTGATGGTTTAATTACGCAAGATGTAGCGCGTGTAATTGATGATGCAGGCATCGAGCAGGTAACAATCCGTTCAGCATTTACATGTAATACGAAGCACGGTGTATGTAAAAAATGTTATGGTATGAACTTAGCTACAGGTGAAGAGGTTGAAGTAGGTGAGGCGGTAGGTATTATCGCAGCTCAATCAATCGGGGAGCCTGGTACACAGTTAACGATGCGTACATTCCATACAGGTGGGGTAGCTGGAAACGATATTACGATGGGTCTTCCTCGTATTCAAGAAATTTTCGAATCGCGTAACCCTAAAGGTCAAGCGGTTATTTCTGAAATTGCTGGGGTAGTATCAGACATCGATGAAATTCGCGAAGGCTTAAAAGAAATTACTGTACAAGGTGAAGTGGAGACGCGTAAGTATCAAGCGCCTTACAATGCTCGCCTAAAAGTACAATTAAACGATACGGTTGAGCCGGGACAATTATTAACAGACGGTTCAATTGATCCAAAGCAGTTATTAAAAGTTAAAGATGTATCTACAGTACAAGAATATTTATTAAAAGAAGTACAAAAAGTATACCGCATGCAAGGGGTAGAAATTGGAGATAAGCATATTGAAGTAATGGTTCGCCAAATGCTACGTAAAGTGCGTGTAATTGAAGCGGGTGACACAGATTTATTACCGGGCTCATTATTAGACGTACATCAATTTGCTGAAGCGAATGCAGACATTATTTTAAATGGCAAAAATCCAGCAACATGCCGTCCGGTCATTCTTGGTATTACTAAGGCTTCTCTGGAAACAGAATCATTCTTATCAGCAGCATCATTCCAAGAAACAACTCGTGTGTTAACAGATGCAGCAATTAAAGGTAAGCGTGACGAGCTTCTTGGTCTGAAGGAAAACGTAATTATCGGTAAACTTGTGCCAGCAGGTACTGGTATGCAGCGTTACCGTCAAATCCGTATTGAGCAGGATGCTGAAACGGAAGAAGAACTAACTTCAGCTGAGTAACGAGAATTCCGGTAGAGAGCTATTCTCTGCCGGAATTTTATCGATTACAACATGTTTTTAACGGGTGTTCCTCGACCTGTTGAAAGATGTTAAATAAATAGTTGACAGGTGCAAGTAGAGGATGATAATATATTTAAGGTTGATAGTTAACTGTCTAAGCTTTGGAGGATATGCAAATGTCTTATAGTAAAGTAAAGACCAGTCAAACAATCATAGGTACAAAGCAAGCAGTGAAAGCAATGCATGCTGGTCAAGTTACAGAGCTTTTTGTCGCACTCGATGCAGACAGTTGGGTAACCGATCCGGCCATTCTTCTCGCGAAAGAAATCGGTATACCAATTACTTTGGTCGAGTCAAAAAAAGAACTTGGAAAAGCTTGCGGCATTCATGTTGGAGCTGCGGTTACTGCGATGTAGTTTTTGTGTAGTGTACACAAAGACTTTGTTTTTACCCTAAAAATGAACCACCTGGATGTGTGGTATTAACAAGGAATCAATGAAGGGAGGAAATATCGATGCCTACAATTAACCAATTGGTACGTAAGCCTCGTAAATCAAAAAGCACGAATTCAGACTCACCAGCGTTAAATAAAGGATACAACTCGTTCAAAAAAACTTGGACTGATGTTAAATCTCCACAAAAACGTGGTGTTTGTACTCGTGTAGGTACTATGACACCTAAAAAACCTAACTCAGCGTTACGTAAATACGCTCGTGTACGTTTAAGCAACCTTATCGAGGTTACTGCGTATATCCCGGGTGAAGGTCACAACTTACAAGAGCACAGCGTTGTTCTTATCCGTGGCGGTCGTGTAAAAGACTTACCGGGTGTTCGTTACCATATCGTACGTGGTGCTCTTGATACTGCTGGTGTAAACGGTCGTATGCAATCACGTTCTCTATACGGTGCAAAACGCCCTAAAGAAAAGAAATAATCAAAGATTTGTAAATAACTACTTATTACTTGAAAGGAGGAAAACACATGCCTCGTAAAGGTCCTGTTTCCAAACGTGACGTGTTACCAGATCCACTTTATAATTCAAAGCTAGTAACTCGTTTAATCAATAAAATGATGATTGATGGTAAAAGAGGTACTTCTCAAAAGATTTTATACGGTGCGTTTGAATTAGTAAAAGAACGTTCTGGTAATGATCCGATTGAAGTATTCGAAGCTGCATTAAACAACGTAATGCCAGTTTTAGAAGTACGCGCTCGTCGTGTAGGTGGTTCTAACTACCAAGTACCAGTAGAAGTACGCCCAGAACGTCGTACAACTTTAGGTCTTCGTTATTTAGTAAACTACGCTCGTCTTCGTGGTGAAAAAACAATGGAAGAGCGTTTAGCAAACGAAATCTTAGATGCATCAAACAATACTGGTGCTTCAGTTAAGAAACGTGAAGATATGCACAAAATGGCAGAAGCAAACAAAGCATTTGCTCACTACCGTTGGTAATCTTCTTTATGCTAGCTAATTAAACTTAAACAGTCTTAACCGAAAACGGAAGGAGAAATTTCCTATGAAACGCGAATTCTCTTTAGAGAATACACGTAATATCGGTATTATGGCTCATATTGATGCTGGTAAAACAACAACTACTGAGCGTATCCTTTATTACACTGGTAAAATCCATAAAATCGGTGAAACTCACGATGGCGGAGCTCAAATGGACTGGATGGCACAAGAGCAAGAGCGTGGTATTACAATCACATCTGCTGCTACAACAGCTCAATGGGCAGGTCACCGTATTAACATTATCGATACACCAGGACACGTAGACTTCACTGTAGAAGTAGAACGTTCTTTACGTGTACTTGACGGTGCGGTAACAGTACTAGATGCTCAATCTGGTGTTGAACCACAAACTGAAACTGTATGGCGTCAAGCGACTACTTACGGTGTACCACGTATTGTATTCATTAACAAAATGGACAAAATGGGTGCAAACTTCCTATATTCTGTAGGAACTTTACACGAGCGCTTACAAGCGAACGCACACCCAATCCAATTACCAATTGGTGCTGAAGATGATTTCAAAGGTATCATTGATTTAATTGAAATGAATGCTACTTTCTATGGTAATGACCAAGGTACTGATCTTACTGTAGGTGAAATTCCTGCTGACATGATGGCTCAAGCTGAGGAGTACCGTGAGAAATTAATCGATGCTGTTGCAAGTGTTGATGAAGATCTTATGGAAAAATACTTAGAAGGCGAAGAAATCACTGTTGCGGAATTAAAACGAGCAATCCGTAAAGCGACAATTGCGGTAGAATTCTACCCTGTTCTTTGTGGTACAGCATTCAAGCATAAAGGTGTTCGTAAAATGCTTGATGCAGCTGTTGATTTCCTTCCAGCTCCAACAGATGTACCGGCTATTAATGGTACTTCAGTGGATGGTGACGAAGAAATCGTTCGTCATTCTTCAGACGACGAGCCATTCTCGGCTTTAGCGTTTAAAGTAATGACAGACCCATTCGTTGGTAAATTAACATTCTTCCGTGTGTACTCAGGTACTTTAGAATCTGGTTCATACGTACAAAACTCTACAAAAGGTAAACGTGAGCGTGTAGGTCGTATCCTTCAAATGCATGCGAATAGCCGTGAAGAAATTTCAAAAGTATTCGCTGGTGACATCGCTGCTGCTGTAGGTCTTAAAGATACAACTACTGGTGATACTCTATGTGACGAGAAAAACCTTGTTATTTTAGAATCTATGGAATTCCCAGAACCAGTTATCTCTTTATCTGTAGAGCCTAAATCAAAAGCTGACCAAGACAAAATGGGGCAAGCTCTTGCGAAATTACAAGAAGAGGATCCAACATTCCGTGCCCACACTGACCAAGAAACTGGTCAAACAATCATCTCTGGTATGGGTGAGTTGCACTTAGACATCCTTGTTGACCGTATGAAACGTGAATTCAAAGTTGAATGTAACGTTGGTGCGCCAATGGTATCTTACCGTGAAACATTCCGTGCTCAAGCACAAGTTCAAGGTAAATTCCAACGTCAATCAGGTGGTCGTGGTCAATACGGTGACGTTTGGATTGAATTCTCTCCAAACGAAGAAGGTAAAGGCTTCGAGTTCGAAAACGCTATCGTTGGTGGTGTAGTACCACGTGAATATATTCCAGCAGTAGAAGCAGGTCTTCGTGACTCGCTTGACCGTGGGGTTATTGCAGGTTACCCATTAATCGATATTAAAGCGAAATTATTCGATGGTTCATACCACGATGTTGACTCAAGTGAGATGGCGTTTAAAATCGCTGCATCTTTAGCTCTTAAAGAAGCTGCAAAAAAATGTAGCCCAGTTCTTTTAGAGCCAATGATGAAAGTTGAAGTTGTAATTCCAGAAGAGTACCTTGGTGATATCATGGGTAACGTAACTGCTCGTCGTGGACGTGTAGAAGGTATGGACGCTCGTGGTAACTCTCAAGTAGTACGTGCAATGGTTCCGCTATCTGAAATGTTCGGATATGCAACAACTTTACGTTCTGCAACACAAGGTCGCGGTGTATTCTCAATGGTGTTCGATCACTATGAAGAAGTACCGAAATCAATTGCAGAAGAAATCATCAAAAAAAATAAAGGTGAATAATTGAAATTTCATCTTGCATAAAGTATAACTAATTTGTAAGCTATGATTGACTGGCTTAAGCTGGGCCCGGTTTAAGCCAGCACTCATAACATAAAAAAACTAAAACATAGATTATAGGAGGCTTTCTCTAATGGCTAAAGAAAAATTTGACCGTTCGAAAACGCATGCTAACATTGGTACAATCGGACACGTTGACCATGGTAAAACAACTTTAACTGCTGCTATCGCAACAGTATTATCAAAACGCTTAGGCGGAGAAGCGAAATCATACGCTGAAGTTGATAACGCTCCAGAAGAAAAAGAGCGTGGTATTACAATCAATACTTCACATATCGAGTATGAAACTGAAACACGCCACTATGCACACGTTGACTGCCCAGGACACGCTGACTACGTTAAAAACATGATCACTGGTGCTGCTCAAATGGACGGCGGTATCTTAGTAGTATCTGCTGCTGATGGTCCAATGCCACAAACTCGTGAGCACATCCTTTTATCACGTCAAGTAGGTGTTCCTTACTTAGTAGTATTCATGAACAAATGTGACATGGTAGACGACGAAGAATTATTAGAGTTAGTAGAAATGGAAATCCGTGACCTACTTTCTGAATATGACTTCCCAGGTGATGACCTACCTGTAATTAAAGGTTCTGCTCTTAAAGCTCTTGAAGGTGAGCCAGAGTGGGAAGAAAAAATCGTTGAGCTTATGAACGCTGTTGACGAGTATATCCCAACTCCAGAACGTCAAACTGACAAACCATTCATGATGCCAGTAGAGGACGTATTCTCTATCACTGGTCGTGGTACAGTAGCAACTGGCCGTGTTGAACGTGGTCAAGTTAAAGTTGGTGACGTAGTTGAAATCATCGGTATCGCTGAAGAAGCTAAATCAACAACTGTAACAGGTGTTGAAATGTTCCGTAAATTATTAGACTATGCTGAAGCTGGCGACAACATCGGTGCATTACTTCGTGGTGTAGCTCGTGAAGATATCCAACGTGGTCAAGTATTAGCTAAACCAGGTTCAATTACTCCACATACAAACTTCAAAGCTGAAGTTTATGTTTTATCAAAAGAAGAAGGTGGCCGTCATACTCCATTCTTCTCTAACTACCGTCCTCAGTTCTACTTCCGTACAACTGACGTAACAGGTATTTGTAACTTACCAGAAGGCGTAGAAATGGTTATGCCTGGCGATAACATCGAAATGACAGTAGAACTTATCGCTCCAATCGCTCTTGAAGAAGGTACTAAATTCTCTATCCGTGAGGGTGGCCGTACTGTAGGCGCTGGTGTAGTTGCTACTATCCAAAAATAATTGATTTATCTAAAACCTCAAGGGGACGCTCTTGAGGTTTTTTGTTATTGTGGCACGAATGAACCCCGCAGATGAAAATTGCTGAGGCCTGTAAGCTTGTGAATTTGTTCATCTACTGTAAAATAAAAGTGGGAGGGGGCTTAATTATGAAAATTTTTTTAATAGAGGATGATATGTCGATATTTCGCTTAATAGAAGAACGGTTGCAGCAATGGTCTTTACAAATAACAGGACCAAAGGATTTTCAAAAGGTGATGAATGATTTTACCGAGGTAAATCCGCAACTTGTCATTATTGACATTCAATTACCTGCCTATGACGGTTTTCATTGGTGTCGGGAAATTAGGGCCGTATCCAATGTCCCCATTTTATTTTTGTCCTCAAGAGATCACCCGATGGATATGGTAATGGCTATGCAGCTTGGTGCCGATGATTTTATACAAAAGCCATTCCATATGGATGTGCTTGTCGCAAAAATTCAAGCTTTGTTAAGGCGTACATATGATTATCAACAACAGGTGCAGCAAGTTGTTAGCTGGCAAGAGGCGGTTATTGATTATGAGCGAGGGCTTCTTATGTACCATGATAGGAAAATTGACTTTACCAAAAATGAGTTATTTATTTTAAAATTACTTGTAGAGCGAGTGGATCGAATTGTGACACGGGAGGAATTAATGCGCAAGCTCTGGGATGATGAACGCTTTGTAAATGATAATACGTTAACAGTAAATATCAATCGTCTACGTCAAAAGCTAGAAGATATAGGACTAACAAATGTAATCGTAACGAAAAAAGGACTTGGCTATATGGCGGTATCCAAATGATTTGGTTATTTATAAAGCAACATTTAATATGGATAAGCTTTTTTATCGGGTTACTTGTTATATGGAATCTTATTTGTATGCTGGATGTTGGATTTGCGGCTGTTTCTATTGGTTATTTGAATAGCGTGGCGATTTTGCTATTTGTCTTATTTCTAATTGCTCGCTATTTTTGGGAAAGGCCTAATCTGAAAAATATCCTTCTCCATAATTCACTGCAAGATGTTGAAATTTATCGTTGGGATGCGTATACACGCAAGGTTATAGAATTATATAGAGAGCAGAGTCAGCAACAAATGCAGGTTGTCCAGAAAATTAAATTTGAAAAAAATGAAGAGCAGGATGAGCTACTCGCATGGGTACATGAAATTAAAGCGCCATTAACAGCAATGAAGCTAATGATTGAGCAATTGGAGGATTATAGGGCACGCAATCAATTGGAGCAGGAATGGCTCCGTCTGCATTTATTAGTAGATCGGCAACTGCATCAAACCCGTCTCCAAACATTGGCCGAGGATAATCGCTTAGAGAGAGTGCGACTGCGAACGATTGTTTTTAAGGAAATACGCGAATTTCAAACATGGTGCTTAGAGAAGGGAATTGGCTTCCAAATAGATGAACTTGAGGAGGTCGTTTTGACAGATGCAAAATGGCTTGGATTTATTATTCGTCAGGTACTGTCCAATGCGATTAAATATAGTCCGCACGATAGTGAAATTAGTGTAATTGTCACAAGGGATACGCAAGAGCATATATTGCTCAAAATAAAAGATGTAGGTCCAGGTATTCGCCCTGAGGATTTGCCGCGCATTTTTAAAAAATCCTACACGGGGACAATCGGTAGGGAAACAAATATTGCAACAGGAATGGGGCTTTATTTGGCAAAGCGTGCGGCTACCTCATTAGGAATACAGCTATATGTTGACTCGATTTATGGACAAGGCACGACTGTTGTACTTAAATTTCCTATGCAAAATGAATATGTGCAAACATTCGGTATGTGACGACATTGTCACATACCATTTATTTTTGTCACGTAAAACGAACGACTTCTACTTGCCGCAACTGTAAAATGAAGATACATGAAGAATGCAGGGGGAATAGACAATGAATATTTTAACGGCTCGCAAAGTCCGTAAAACATATGGAAAACGATTGACGGCAGTTGAGGTATTAAAGGGTATAGATTTAGAAGTGAACAAAGGTGAGTTTGTTGGCATTATGGGCCCTTCAGGCTCTGGAAAAACAACATTATTGAATGTATTATGCTCTATTGACCATGTGACAGAAGGAATTGTAGAAATTAATGGGCAACTATTGCAGGAAATGAAGGAGCGTCAGCTAGCTGCCTTTAGACGTGATGCATTAGGCTTCATTTTCCAAGATTATAATTTGCTTGATACATTAACTGTCAAAGAAAATATTTTATTACCTTTAGCAATCAAAAAAACACCTCAGAAAGCAGCCGAACAACGCTTTCAAGAGTTGGTGGAGATTCTAGGTATTGAAGATATTGTGGCAAAATACCCAAATGAAATTTCTGGTGGGCAAAAGCAGCGTACTTCTGCGGCACGTGCATTAATTACAAACCCGTCGATTGTCTTTGCAGACGAGCCAACGGGGGCGCTCGACTCGAAATCAGCAACAGCGCTACTAAAAAATTTGGAGCAAATTAACCAGCAGCGTCATGTGACGATTATGATGGTGACACATGATGCAGTGGCAGCAAGCTTTTGCTCGCGTGTGCTCTTTTTGAAGGATGGGGCACTTTATACAGAGCTTTATAAAGGGGATAAAACACGTCAGGAGTTTTTCCAACAAATTTTAAGCACGCAGAGCGTTCTAGGCGGTGATGGCTATGACGATTAATCGTCTAATCAAACGCTCGATGCTGAAAAATATGCGTCATTATTTTTTATATTTCTTTTCGTTAATTTTTAGTGTGACACTATATTTTTCTTTCGTGACATTGCAGTTTAACGAAGAAGTGTTAAAGCAAGCGTCGAATAGTCCAACAGCGTCTGCAGGCTTTAAAGCGGCATCTTATTTACTTTACTTTATTGTGTTGTTTTTTGTACTTTATGCCAATCATCTATTTACGAAAAGGCGCAGTAAAGAAATTGGGATGTACCAGCTTATCGGGATGACGAAGGGGCTTATCTTTCGCTTAATAGCTATTGAAAATATCGTATTATTTAGTGGTGCTGTGTTAATTGGGATTGTTACAGGTCTTTTAAGCTCTCGATTATTTACAATGATTTTAATGAAGGTTTTGGGACAAGAATCGTTAGTACAATTGACATTTAACGCTAAAGCGATTACGCAAACTATAGTGCTTTTCAGTATCATGCTAATTGTTATTTTAGTACAACTAAGTTGGATGATACGACGGGTTTCGCTGTTATCACTTTTTACAGCATCCAATCAAACAGAGGAGCGTGTAAAACGCTTTAGTATATGGCAAATGTTAGTTGGGGCGCTTGGGCTTGTCTTAATTGGCTACGGCTATTATGAATCAACACAATTGTTTAATAGCAATCAAGCGGATCGAATATTTATTAATATGTTGCTTATTTTAGCGCTAACAATCGGTGGGGCATTTTTAGTGTTCCGTTACTCGGTGGCATTTATTTTTAATTTACGTAGATTATCTAAAAATGGCCACCTAACGGCGACAGATGTATTAGCAGTTACACCGATTATGCATCGCATGAAGGGAAATGCTAAATCATTAACGCTAATTACTGTATTAACAGCTGTGTCGCTCGCAATTTCAACACTTGCTTATATAGCCTATTATTCTGGCGAGCAAGCGGTAGCGACAACGGTGCCCGCGGATTATGTGTTAACAACAGAGAAGGGCCCGACGTTTTTAGCGTTGCTAGCCCAGCATAATATTGACTACAAGGAAGTCACATACGAGGATCTTTATGTGCAATTTGATGTTGCGGGCCTGTTAAAAAATCCTGCTGATGAACAAGAGCTATTTTATTCAGAGAGCTCTACAAAAAGGGTGTTATCCCAATCTACTTATGAGCAATTAAAGGGAAAAGTAGAGCTACAAAAAGATGAAGCTATAATAACAAATATGACAGGCTATGTAACGAAGCTCTACGGCTTTAACAAACAAGGAGAAATCAATGTTACAGTAGAGTCTTTGGGCAATCGATTAGAGGACACATTAAAGATTGTTGATGTAAAGGAAGAAAGCGCCATTGTTAATGATGGAAGTGCTGGAGTCATCTATGCAGTGCTCGTCGTATCTGATGAAAAATATGAACAATATAAAGAGTTTTATGGCAAAAGAGATCGTGTACCTCAAACGCTCGTATTTTTAGAAAATAAAAGTGACGTAGCAATGGCTGAAGAGCTCTATATGCAGTCTGGGGCGGATATTCGGAAAATTATTACTAATGAAGGAGAAAAATCGATTATTCTTAAACAAAATTCCTATAAGCAGGAATGGCAAGATTATATGAATTTTTCTGGTATGACAATTTTTATTGCTGCTTTCCTCGGATTGGCATTTTTATTAACGACAGGTAGCATTCTATACTTTAAGCAAATCGCTGAGGCGGATGATGAACAGGCAAGCTATACAACTTTAAGAAAAATTGGTTTTTCCGAGCAAGATATTTTAAGGGGAGTTATTTGGAAGCAAGTATTTAACTTCGGAGTACCTTTATCAATTGGCCTGCTGCATAGCTATTTTGCAGTCAAATCAGGGTGGTTTCTATTCGGTACAGAGATGCTTATACCGATGCTTATTATGATGGGACTCTATATACTTATGTACATCGTATTTATGCTGCTGTCGATTCGATATTATAAAAAGGTAATTAAGAACAGCTTATAAAGGGCTATTAAATAGGAAGAGATTGAAAATAAAAGAAGGGGGCGTCCGAAAAAATGTGCGAAGCACTGCTTTTTAGACGCTCTTTTTGAATGAATATGCAAAGTAAAATAGCAGGCAGCTTATAGGATAAGCATTTATTACCCAAAAAGTGTTTGTTTATAAAAAAGCATACATAAACGGAATAATCACAGTAAAACGAGCTACAATTATTACTTGCAATGATGGGAAATATTTTATATACTAAAAAACGGCTTATAAATATAGCGAAATAAATAATGAGTTAGTAAGACATTCGATTTTTTTTATAAAACTACTTGCTTATTGCAATAGTATTGTATATAATATTGAATGTTGGTCTTTGACTGCGATGAAGCGAGAGGTTGCCGACACACCCGGCCGCTTTGCCATGGCGGTGTGTGGGAGAATTTTCGTGGAGAATGTCTAGAAAATAGGCGAGAAGGAGGGAAAGTAATGGCAAAACAAAAAATTCGTATTCGTTTAAAAGCGTATGATCACCGTATTCTTGATCAGTCTGCTGAGAAAATTGTTGAAACTGCTAAACGTTCAGGTGCAAGCGTATCGGGTCCGATTCCGCTACCAACGGAAAGATCTGTGTATACAATTCTTCGTGCGGTTCACAAGTACAAAGATTCTCGTGAGCAATTCGAAATGCGTACGCATAAACGTCTAATCGATATCGTTAACCCAACACCACAAACTGTTGATGCGTTAATGAAGCTTGATTTACCATCTGGCGTTGATATTGAAATCAAACTTTAATGGTAAAACACAATAGAACTTTTAAAATTTACAGGAGGTGTGACAAATGGCTAAAGGAATCTTAGGTAGAAAAATCGGTATGACTCAAGTTTTCGCTGAGAACGGTGATTTAATCCCAGTAACAGTAATCGAAGCTACTCCAAACGTAGTTCTTCAAAAGAAAACAGTTGAAACTGATGGCTACGAAGCAGTTCAAATTGGTTTTGAAGATAAGCGCGTTAAGCTTTCAAACAAACCAGAACAAGGTCACGTAGCAAAAGCAAATACGGCTCCTAAGCGCTTCATTCGTGAATTCCGTAACGTAAGTGTGGAAGAGTACGAAGTTGGTCAAGAAGTCAAAGTAGAAATTTTCGCAGAAGGCGATGTAATTGATGTAACAGGTGTTTCGAAAGGTAAAGGTTTCCAAGGTGCAATTAAGCGTCACGGACAATCTCGTGGTCCTATGAGCCACGGTTCTCGTTATCACCGTCGCGTTGGTTCTATGGGTCCTGTTGCTCCGAACCGCGTATTCAAGCAAAAGAAATTACCTGGTCAAATGGGTGGCAACGTTGTAACAATCCAAAACCTTGAAATTATTAAGGTGGATGCAGAGCGTAACCTATTATTAGTTAAAGGTAATGTTCCTGGTTCTAGAAAATCATTAGTAACAGTTAAATCTGCTATTAAATCTAAATAATTTCAAAGAGAAAGGAGGAAACAGGAATGGCAAAAGTATCTGTACTTAGTCAAACAGGCGCTTCAGTTGGCGAAATCGAATTAAACGATGCGATTTTCGGAATCGAGCCAAACGAAGCTGTATTATTCGACGCAGTAATCGCACAACGCGCTTCTCTACGTCAAGGTAATCACAAAGTAAAAAACCGTTCTGAAGTTGCTGGTGGTGGTCGCAAGCCATGGCGTCAAAAAGGAACTGGTCGTGCTCGTCAAGGTTCGATCCGCTCTCCACAATGGCGCGGTGGTGGTATCGTATTCGGTCCAACTCCACGAAGCTATTCATATAAATTACCGAAGAAAGTTCGTCGCTTAGCTCTTAAATCAGCTTTATCAGCTAAAGTCGTAGAACAAAACTTCTTAGTGCTTGATGCATTAACTTTAAATGCACCAAAAACTAAAGATTTCGCTGCTATTTTAAAAGCATTAGAAATCAATTCAAAAGCATTATTCGTTACTGCTGAGTTAGATGAAAACGTAGCATTATCTGCTCGTAACATCCCAGGTGTAACTGTTTTAACAGCTAACGGAATCAACGTTCTTGATCTTGTAGGTCATGATAAAGTTGTATTCACAAAAGCTGCAGTAGAAAAAGTCGAGGAGGTGCTTGGATAATGGAAGCACGTGATATCATTAAACGTCCGGTCATTACTGAGCGTTCTTCTGAATTAATGGCAGAGAAAAAGTATACTTTCGAAGTAGACACTCGCGCTAACAAAACACAAGTTAAAGACGCTGTTGAAGAAATCTTTGGTGTTGAAGTTGATAAAGTAAACATCATGAACTACAAAGGTAAATTCAAGCGCGTTGGTAAATACAGCGGCTACACTAACAAACGTCGTAAGGCAATTGTTAAATTAACTGCTGATTCAAAAGAAATCGAATTATTCTAATAGATAGCTTAATCTGAGCAATTATAGAAGGAGGGAACACAAATGGCGATTAAAAAGTATAAACCAACCTCAAATGGTCGTCGTAACATGACGTCATCTGACTTTGCGGCAATTACTACTAATAAACCTGAAAAGTCTTTATTAGCTCCTAAAACACGCAAAGCTGGTCGTAATAACCAAGGTAAAATTACTGTTCGTCATCACGGTGGCGGTCATAAGAAGCAATACCGCGTAATCGATTTTAAACGTGTTAAAGATGGCATTCCAGGCCGCGTTGCTACAATCGAGTATGATCCAAACCGTTCTGCGAATATCGCATTAATCAACTATGCTGACGGTGAAAAACGTTATATCTTAGCTCCAAAAGGTCTTGAAGTAGGTCAAACGATCGTTTCTGGTCCAGAGGCAGATATTAAAGTAGGTAACGCATTACCATTAGCAAACATTCCAATGGGTACAACAATCCATAACATCGAGTTAAAACCTGGTAAAGGTGGACAATTAGTACGTTCTGCTGGTACTTCAGCACAAGTACTTGGACGTGAAGGTAAATACGTAATCGTTCGTCTTCAATCTGGTGAAGTTCGCTTAGTATTAGCTACTTGTCGTGCAACAATCGGTCAAGTTGGTAACGAGCAACACGAACTTATCCACATTGGTAAAGCAGGTCGTTCTCGTTGGTTAGGTAAACGCCCAGTAGTTCGTGGTTCTGTAATGAACCCTAACGATCACCCACACGGTGGTGGTGAAGGACGTTCTCCAATCGGACGTAAATCTCCAATGACACCATGGGGTAAACCAGCTCTTGGTTATAAAACACGTAAGAAGAAAAACAAATCTTCTAAATTTATCATTCGTGGACGTAAAAAATAAAGTGATTGTACTACGGTTCGCTAGAAGAGCCGTGGTGGGATCACGGAGGGAGGTTCCTAAATGGGTCGCAGCTTGAAAAAAGGACCTTTTGTCGATGAACACCTTATGAAAAAGGTTGAAGCGCAAGAGGCTTCTGAGAAAAAACAAGTAATTAAAACTTGGTCTCGCCGTTCTACTATCTTCCCGAACTTTATCGGACAAACAATCGCTGTATATGATGGACGTAAACACGTTCCTGTATATGTGACAGAAGATATGGTAGGTCACAAATTAGGCGAGTTCGCACCGACACGTACTTACAAAGGTCACGGTGCAGACGATAAGAAAACAAGACGCTAATTTTGAGAGGAGGTAAATCCTAATGACACAAGCTAAAGCTATCGCTCGTACAGTTCGTATCGCTCCTCGTAAAGTACGTCTAGTAGTAGACTTAATCCGAGGCAAGCAAATCGGTGAAGCAGTTGCAATTTTACGTCATACTCCAAAAGCGGCGTCTCCAGTCGTTGAGAAAGTATTAAAATCTGCAGTTGCTAACGCTGAACATAACTATGAGTTAGATGTAAACAACTTAGTTGTATCTGAAATCTTTGTTGATGAAGGTCCAACATTAAAACGTTTCCGTCCACGTGCTCAAGGACGTGCAAGCGCAATTAATAAACGCACAAGCCACATTACAGTTGTGGTATCAGAGAAGAAGGAGGGTTAATCCGTGGGTCAAAAAGTACATCCAATAGGACTACGAGTTGGTATTATTCGTGATTGGGAATCAAAATGGTTCGCTGAGAAAGACTATGCTGCTCTTTTACACGAAGATATCAAAGTTCGTAAATATATCGAATCTACATTAAAAGATGCATCTGTATCTAAAGTAGAAATCGAGCGCGCTGCAAATCGCGTAAACATCACAATTCACACTGCGAAACCAGGTATGGTAATCGGTAAAGGCGGTACGGAAGTTGAAAACTTACGTAAACACTTAAGCGATACAACTGGCAAGCGTGTTCACATTAATATCGTGGAAATCAAACGTGCTGATCTTGATGCTCGTTTAGTAGCAGAAAACATCGCTCGTCAACTTGAGAACCGCGTATCATTCCGTCGTGCTCAAAAACAAGCAATCCAACGTACAATTCGCGCTGGTGCAAAAGGTATTAAAACACAAGTATCTGGTCGTTTAGGTGGCGCTGATATTGCGCGTGCTGAACACTATAGTGAAGGAACTGTTCCACTTCATACGCTACGTGCTGACATCGATTATGCACATGCAGAAGCTGATACAACTTACGGTAAATTAGGCGTTAAAGTTTGGATCTACCGTGGTGAAGTCCTTCCTACTAAAAAGAACTCTGTGGAAGGAGGCAAATAATAATGTTATTACCAAAACGCGTTAAATATCGTCGTGAACACCGTGGTAAAATGCGTGGTGAGGCGAAAGGCGGTAAAGAAGTAACATTTGGTGAATGGGGCTTACAAGCTACAACAGCATCATGGATTACAAACCGTCAAATTGAATCTGCTCGTATCGCAATGACACGTTACATGAAACGTGGCGGTAAAGTTTGGATCAAAATTTTCCCACATAAACCTTATACGAAAAAGCCTCTAGAAGTCCGCATGGGTTCTGGTAAAGGTTCTCCTGAAGGTTGGGTAGCAGTAGTAAAACCAGGAAAAATTATGTTTGAAATCGCGGGTGTATCTGAAGAGATTGCACGTGAAGCGCTTCGTTTAGCATCACATAAGCTTCCTGTTAAATGTAAGATCGTAAAACGTCAAGAAACTGGTGGTGAATCTAATGAAAGCTAATGAAATCCGTGACCTTGCCACTTCTGAAATCGAATTAAAAGTGAAATCACTGAAAGAAGAGCTTTTCAACCTTCGCTTCCAATTGGCGACTGGTCAATTAGAAAACACAGCTCGCATCCGCGAAGTTCGTAAAGCGATTGCGCGCATGAAAACTGTGATTCGTGAAAGAGAAATCAGTGCACAATAATACGAATAAAGGAGGTTTTCTGGCATGACTGAGCGTAACCAACGCAAAGTTTACACAGGCCGTGTTGTTTCAGATAAAATGGACAAAACTGTTACAGTATTAGTTGAAACATACAAAAAGCACAAGCTTTATGGCAAACGTGTAAAATATTCTAAAAAGTTCAAAGCTCATGATGAGCAAAACACTGCGAAAATCGGTGATATCGTACGTATCATGGAAACTCGCCCGCTATCAGCTACTAAACATTTCCGTCTAGTGGAAGTTGTAGAAAAAGCGGTTATTATCTAATAACTATTTCGGAAAATACCTATTCCGAAGGGAGGTAACCTAAGTGATCCAACAAGAAAGTCGTATGAAAGTTGCTGACAACTCAGGTGCACGTGAAGTTTTAACTATTAAAGTACTTGGTGGTTCTGGACGTAAAACTGCTAACATCGGCGATATCGTCGTATGTACAGTTAAGAAAGCAACACCAGGTGGCGTTGTCAAGAAAGGTGACGTTGTTAAGGCTGTTATCGTTCGCACAAAATCTGGCGTTCGTCGTAAAGATGGTACTTACATTAAATTTGATGAAAATGCTTGCGTTATTATCAGAGATGATAAGTCACCACGCGGAACTCGTATTTTCGGACCTGTTGCACGTGAACTACGTGACAGCAACTTCATGAAAATCGTTTCTCTAGCTCCAGAAGTTCTTTAATTTTCATGACAGTACCAATCAAGGAGGTGCGACACACAATGCATGTTAAAAAGGGCGACAAGGTAAAAGTTATTACTGGTAAAGATAAAGGCAAAGAAGGCGTTATTTTAGCTGCTTTCCCAAAACAAGACCGTGTTCTTGTTGAAGGCGTTAATATCGTTAAAAAGCATATCAAACCTAACCAGTTAAACCCACAAGGTGGTATTGTATCTCAAGAAGCTGCAATCCACGTATCGAACGTAATGCTAATCGATCCAAAATCTGGCGAGCCGACTCGTGTAGGTTACAAAATCGAAAATGGTAAAAAAGTTCGTGTTGCAAAAAAATCAGGTGTAGTAATCGACTAACAAGTAAAACGAGAAAGGAGGTACGAACATGAGCCGCCTAAAAGAAAAATTTGTAAATGAAGTTTCACCTGCTCTAGTGAGCAAGTTTGAATATAAATCAGTAATGCAAGTGCCAAAAGTAGAGAAAATCGTTATTAACATGGGTGTTGGTGACGCTGTACAAAACTCTAAAGCACTAGATGCTGCTGTAGAAGAATTAGCAACTATCACTGGTCAAAAGCCAGTTGTAACGAAAGCGAAAAAATCGATTGCAGGTTTCCGTTTACGTGAAGGTATGCCTATCGGTGCTAAAGTTACATTACGCGGTGAGCGTATGTATGAATTCTTGGATAAATTAATTTCTATCGCACTACCACGTGTACGTGACTTCCGCGGTGTTTCTAAAAAAGCATTCGACGGTCGCGGTAACTACACATTAGGTGTGAAAGAACAATTGATTTTCCCAGAAATCGATTACGATAAAGTTTCGAAGGTACGCGGTATGGACATCGTGATCGTAACGACTGCGAATTCTGATGAAGAAGCTCGCGAGTTATTGACACAATTCGGTATGCCGTTCCAAAAGTAATTAAACAAGGAGGGCGAAAACGTGGCTAAAAAATCAATGATCGTTAAACAACAACGTAAGCAAAAGTTTAAAGTACAAGAATATACACGTTGTGAACGCTGTGGTCGTCCACATTCTGTATATCGCAAATTTAAGCTTTGCCGTATTTGTTTCCGTGAACTTGCATATAAGGGACAAATTCCTGGCGTTAAAAAAGCCAGCTGGTAATCCCCTAATTTTGGGAAGGAGGTAAATTTTCATGACAATGACTGATCCGATTGCAGATATGCTTACTCGTATTCGTAATGCGAACATGGTTCGTCACGAGAAATTAGAAGTTCCTGCTTCTAACTTAAAGAAAGAAATCGCTGAAATCTTAAAGCGTGAAGGTTTCGTACGTGACGTTGAGTATGTTGAAGATAACAAGCAAGGAATCATCCGTATCTTCTTAAAATACGGTAAAGATAATGAGCGTGTAATTACTGGTTTAAAACGTATTTCTAAACCTGGTTTACGTGTATACGCTAAAACAAACGAAGTACCTAAAGTATTAAACGGTCTTGGTATCGCTTTAGTATCAACTTCACAAGGTTTATTAACTGACAAAGAAGCTCGCGCTAAACAAGTTGGCGGAGAAATCTTAGCATACGTTTGGTAATTAGTAACAAAAGAATGGAGGTGCAACTTACATGTCTCGCGTAGGTAAAAAACTTATCGAGGTACCTGCTAACGTAACTGTCACTGTCACTGATGACAATACAGTAACTGTTAAAGGTCCAAAAGGTGAATTAGTTAATCAATTTAATCAAGATATGAAAATCGAGCAAGAAGGCAACATCATCACTGTTGTTCGTCCATCTGAATCGAAAGAACACCGTACAAACCACGGTACAACTCGTGCGTTATTAGCTAACATGGTAACGGGTGTTTCTGAAGGTTTCTCTCGTACTCTAGAACTTATCGGGGTAGGTTACCGTGCTCAATTGCAAGGTAACAAACTTGTACTTAACGTAGGTTACTCTCATCCAGTAGAGTTTACACCTGAACAAGGTTTAGAGATTGAAGTTCCTTCAAACACGAAAATTATCGTTAAAGGTATTAACAAAGAACGCGTTGGTGCATTAGCATCTAACATCCGTGACGTTCGTCCTCCAGAGCCATATAAAGGCAAAGGAATTCGTTATGAAGGCGAATACGTTCGTCGTAAAGAAGGTAAAACAGGTAAATAATGCTAAAAGCAAGCATTAGAAAGGAGTGACCTCTGTGATTACGAAACAAGATAAAAATCAGGTTCGTAAAAAACGTCATGCACGTGTACGTTCAAAAATTACGGGTACTGCTGAGCGTCCACGCTTAAACGTATTCCGTTCTAACAAGAACATTTACGCACAATTAATCGATGACGTTGCTGGTGTAACTTTAGTATCTGCCAATACACAAGAAAAAGCTTTCGAGGGTAGCGGATCTAACGTTGAAGCAGCAGCTAAAATCGGTGAAGCAATCGCAAAACGCGCTGCGGAAAAAAATATTACTGCTGTTGTATTTGACCGTGGTGGTTACTTATATCATGGACGTGTGAAAGCTTTAGCAGAAGCTGCACGTGAAAACGGCTTAGAATTTTAATAAGAAGGAGGGACATACTTCATGAGTCGCATTGACGCAAACAAATTAGAGCAACTTGAAGAACGCGTAGTTACAATTAACCGTGTAGCGAAAGTTGTTAAAGGTGGACGTCGCTTCCGCTTCACAGCACTTGTTGTTGTTGGAGATAAGAACGGCCATGTAGGTTTCGGTACTGGTAAAGCACAAGAGGTGCCAGACGCAATCCGTAAAGCTGTTGAAGACGCGAAGAAAAACTTAGTCGAAGTACCACGCGTAGGTGGAACTACTCCACACTTAGTGCAAGGTCGCTTTGGCGCAGGTAAAGTATTAATTAAACCTGCTGCTCCAGGTACAGGGGTTATCGCTGGTGGTCCAGTACGTGCTGTATTAGAGTTAGCTGGTATTACTGATATTCTTTCAAAATCTCTAGGTTCAAACACACCAATTAACATGGTGCGTGCAACTATTGCAGGTTTAACTGAATTAAAGCAAGCTGAGGATGTTGCAAAACTTCGCGGTAAATCAGTGGAAGAATTATTAGGATAAGGGGGGAATTATAATGGCTAAATTACAAATTACCCTTTCTAAATCTGTGATTGGTACAAAACCAGCACAACGTAAAACAATCGAGGCTCTTGGATTACGCAAAACGAATCAAACTGTTGAACACGCTGATAACGAAGCTGTTCGCGGTATGCTTACAAAAGTAGCTCACTTAGTTACTGTAAAAGAAATCTAATTTCATATCATTGAACAAGGAGGTGCCACTCATAATGAAACTTCATGAGTTGAAACCAGCAGAAGGATCACGTAAAGTACGTAACCGAGTTGGTCGTGGTATCGGTTCTGGTAACGGTAAAACTGCAGGTAAAGGTCACAAAGGTCAAAACGCTCGTTCTGGCGGCGGCGTTCGCCCAGGATTTGAGGGTGGTCAAAACCCACTATTCCGTCGTTTACCTAAACGAGGCTTTACAAATATTAACCGTAAAGAATACGCTATCGTTAACCTTGATGCATTAAACCGTTTTGAAGATGGTGCAGAGGTAACTACTGCATTATTAGTAGAAACTGGTATTGTGAGTAATGAAAAAGCTGGTATTAAAGTTTTAGGTAACGGAACTTTAACAAAAAAGCTTACAGTAAAAGCTCATAAATTCTCAGCTTCTGCGAAAGAAGCTATTGAGAATGCTGGCGGAACAACTGAGGTGATCTAATGTTTCAAACGATCTCTAACTTTATGCGCGTTCGAGATATACGAAATAAAATCATCTTTACATTATTAATGCTCATCGTTTTCCGTATCGGGACGTTTATTCCCGTACCAAACGTCGACGCAAATGTATTGAAAGCTGCTGATGAATTTAATATTATTGGCTTCTTAAATACTTTCGGTGGTGGTGCCTTGGCAAACTTCTCTATCTTTGCGATGGGGATTATGCCATACATTACTGCTTCAATTATTGTGCAGTTATTGCAAATGGATGTTGTACCTAAATTTGCAGAATGGGCTAAACAAGGTGAAGTTGGTCGCCGTAAGTTAGCACAATTCACACGATATTTTACAATCATTTTAGCGCTAATCCAATCATTTGCTATGTCATTTGGCTTTAACCAGCTTTATGGCGGCTCATTGATTACAGACACTAGCGTTGGTTCGTATTTAACTATCGCAATTGTGCTTACAGCAGGTACTGCCTTCCTATTATGGCTGTCTGAGCAAATTACAGCAAATGGTGTAGGTAATGGTATTTCCATTATTATCTTTGCTGGTATCGTTGCAGCAATTCCAACTGCAGTTAACCAAGTTTATGCACAACAAATCGAAGGTGCAGGCGAGCAACTATTCATTCGAATTGTCATTCTTGCCTTGTTAGTACTAGTTCTTCTTGCAGTTATTGTTGGAGTAATTTATGTTAACCAAGCGTTGCGTAAAATTCCAATTCAATATGCAAAGCGAGTAACTGGTCGTGCGCCTCAAGCAGGTGGTCAACAAACGCACTTACCGTTAAAGGTAAATGCTGCAGGGGTTATTCCGGTAATCTTTGCGATGGCGTTTATTGTAACACCGCAAACTTTGGCGACATTCTTCGGTGAAAATAGTGTTACAAGATTTATTACAAGTATGTTTGATTATAAGCAAACGACTGGATTAATAGGTCTAACTCTTTATATCGCTTTAATCATTGCCTTCACATATTTCTATGCGTTCGTTCAAGTGAACCCAGAAAATGTAGCAGACAATTTAAAGAAACAAGGTGCATACATTCCGGGCATTCGTCCAGGTAATGATACGCAGGCTTATTTAACAAAAGTTCTTTATCGTTTAACTTTCGTTGGCGCTATCTTCCTATGTGTCATCTCTGTTATGCCTATTTTATTCACTACATTTATGAACTTACCTGCTTCTGCTCAAATCGGTGGAACAAGTATGATTATCGTAGTTGGTGTAGCACTTGAAACAATGAAGCAATTAGAGTCACAACTAGTGAAACGTCATTATAAAGGCTTTATGAAATAATGTTGGTTTTAGGGAACGATTTCGTTTCCTTAACCAGCTAGACACAGTAGCTTTTAGGGGGAAACTTCGTATGAATATCGTTTTAATGGGCCTGCCGGGTGCTGGTAAAGGTACACAGGCAGACAAAATTGTTGAGAAGTACGCAATCCCTCATATTTCTACAGGCGATATGTTCCGTGCAGCTATTAAGGACGGTACTGAGCTTGGCTTACAGGCTAAATCGTTTATGGATCAAGGTGCATTAGTACCTGATGAAGTAACAATCGGTATCGTACGTGAGCGATTATCACAACCAGACTGCGAAAAAGGATTCTTATTAGATGGATTCCCGCGTACAGTTCCTCAGGCCGAGGCGTTAAATGGCATTCTTGAAAGCCTTGGTCGTGCAATCGAACATACGATTAATATCCAAGTTGATAAAGATGAATTAATAGCACGTTTAAGTGGACGTCGTATTTGTAAGAGCTGTGGCGCCTCTTATCATTTAGTTTTCAACCCTCCAGCGGTAGAAGGCAAATGTGATAAAGATGGTGGCGAGCTTTATACACGTGCAGATGATAATCCAGAAACGGTAACAAATCGTTTGGAAGTAAATATGAACCAAGCGCAGCCTTTACTTGACTTTTACCAAGCTAAAGGTGTTTTAACGAATATTGATGGACAGCAAGATATTAACAAAGTATTTGCTGATCTTGATGCTCTATTACAGAGCGGCCGCAGCTGATACCCGACCCAGGCGCAAGTTAACTGCTTTCGCGGGAGGCATGCGGAGGCAACAACGAAACATAATTTTTGAGAGTTGCAAAAGCATATTGTACCCAATTAATACGAGAGAGGGGAGCACGGTTTTGTGTGATGATCCGATTATTGTATAGAGGGTTTCGTGGAAGCATCTGTGTAACGGGTATGAATCTCTCATCCAAGACATTCCGGCTATCGTGTTAACATAAGGAATACAGCTTCCTAAACCGGGATCTGTTCAATTCCATGGATTGTGTGAAGCGAAACCAGACGAGCGTCTTTCGAACATCTCTCATACAATCCAAGCATATGTTGAGACGAGTTGCTTCTAAATAACGGAAGAAAACAGTTATAATGATTACCGGATTAGGTAGTCAGAAATTGCATATAGAAGGGAGACGAGAGTTAATGGCGAAAGATGATGTAATTGAAGTCGAAGGGACAGTTGTTGAGACTTTGCCAAACGCGATGTTTAAGGTAGAATTAGAAAATGGGCATGTAGTGCTTGCGCATGTTTCTGGAAAGATTCGTATGCACTTTATCCGCATTCTACCAGGAGATAAGGTTACTATTGAGTTATCTCCATATGATTTAACTCGCGGTCGTATCACATACCGTTTTAAATAATCTTTTGCACTCCGGACTATTAAGGAGGTTAGGTTAGATGAAAGTGAGACCATCTGTGAAACCGATCTGCGAAAAGTGTAAAGTAATTCGCCGACGCGGTAAAGTAATGGTAATCTGTGAAAATCCTAAACACAAACAAAAACAAGGATAATAAATAAGGAGGTGCACACGTAAATGGCACGTATTGCTGGTGTTGATATTCCTCGCGACAAACGCGTTGTAATTTCATTAACTTACATTTTCGGTATTGGTAAAACAACTTCACAAAAAGTATTAGCAGCTGCAGGTATTGACGAAAATATCCGCGTTCGCGACTTAACTGAAGATCAATTAAACCTAATCCGTGAACAATTAGACTCACTTAAAGTGGAAGGTGACTTACGTCGTGAAGTTTCACTTAATATTAAACGTCTGATGGAAATCGGTTGTAACCGTGGTATCCGTCACCGTCGTGGTCTACCTGTTCGTGGTCAAAATACGAAGAACAACGCACGTACGCGTAAAGGTCCTCGTAAAACTGTAGCGAATAAGAAAAAATAATTAAGTAAAGGAGGTTCCTTCTTAACATGGCTCGTAAACAACAAACTCGTAAACGTCGTGTGAAAAAGAATATCGAATCTGGTATTGCACACATCCGTTCTACATTCAACAATACAATCGTAACGATTACAGATATGCAAGGTAACGCTGTATCATGGTCAAGTGCTGGTGCTCTTGGTTTCCGTGGTTCACGTAAATCTACTCCATTTGCTGCGCAAATGGCTGCAGAAACAGCTGCAAAAGCATCCCTTGAACATGGTCTGAAAACGTTGGAAGTAACTGTTAAAGGTCCTGGTGCAGGTCGTGAAGCTGCAATTCGTGCACTTCAAGCTGCTGGTTTAGAAGTAACTGCTATTAAAGACGTTACTCCAGTTCCACATAACGGTTGCCGTCCGCCAAAACGTCGTCGCGTGTAATGGGTGCAGCTTAAAGAGCGTAGTTCTTTAAGTACATCATTTCTTTGTGCAAATGTCTTGTGCAACTTATTAGTAAAGTCAATCAAGAATAACAACTATGATGGTATGAACCTATACATTGATGTTTTGAAGGAGGGTAAATTGAATGATCGAAATTGAAAAACCAAAGATTGAGACAGTGGAGATCAGCGAAGATGTCAAATATGGCAAGTTTGTTGTAGAACCGCTAGAACGCGGATATGGAAACACTTTGGGAAATTCTTTACGTCGTATCCTTCTGTCTTCATTACCAGGAGCTGCTGTAACGTCAATACAAATTGACGGCGTATTACACGAATTCTCTACTGTAGAAGGCGTTGTAGAAGATGTTGCTTCAATTATCTTAAACGTGAAAAAGTTAGCTTTAAAAATCTACTCTGACGAAGAAAAAGTCATTGAGATTGATGTAAAAGGTGATGGCACAGTAACTGCTGCTGACATCACACATGACAGTGACGTTGAAATTTTAAATCCAGATCTATATATTGCAACAATCGCTAAAAACGGTCATTTACGTATGCGTATGTATGCGCAACGTGGTCGTGGCTACACTCCTGCTGATCAAAACAAACGTGAGGATCTTCCTATCGGCGTGATCCCGATCGACTCTATTTACACTCCAGTTTCACGCGTCAATTTCCAAGTGGAAAACACTCGTGTTGGGCAAAACTCTGATTACGATAAGTTATCACTTGATGTATGGACAGATGGAAGCATCGGTCCAAAAGAGGCGATTTCACTTGGAGCGAAAATTTTAACAGAGCATTTAAACATTTTCGTAGGCATGACGAATGAAGCGCAAACTGCTGAAATCATGGTCGAAAAAGAAGAAGACCAAAAAGAGAAAGTTTTAGAGATGACTATCGAAGAACTAGATCTTTCTGTTCGTTCTTACAACTGTTTAAAGCGTGCAGGCATCAATACGGTGCTTGAATTAGCGAATAAATCAGAAGACGATATGATGAAAGTGCGCAACCTTGGTCGCAAGTCTTTAGAAGAGGTTAAAGCGAAGTTAGAAGAGCTTGGTTTAGGATTACGTAAAGAAGACTAAGCGAATTTGAAATATACAGCAAGATCAGATATTTTTTAAAGGAGGGAAACATCCATGGGTTACAGAAAACTTGGTCGTACAAGTTCTCAACGTAAAGCGATGTTACGTGACTTAGCTACTGACTTAATCATCAACGAGCGCATCGAAACTACTGAAGCTCGCGCGAAGGAAGTTCGTAAAGCTGTTGAAAAAATGATTACTTTAGGTAAGCGCGGTGATTTACATGCTCGTCGTCAAGCGGCTGCATTTATCCGTCGTGAGCTAGTAACGGCAACTGACGAAGAAGGTAACGAAACGACTTCATTCGCACTACAAAAATTGTTCGATGATGTTGCACCACGCTACGCAGAGCGTCAAGGTGGTTACACTCGTATCCTAAAAGTAGGTCCTCGTCGTGGAGACGGCGCACCTGTAGTTGTAATTGAATTAGTTTAATTTAATTCAGCGATTCAGCCAATAACACAGTTGTTTTAGAGGGGATGCCTAGTTCACCTATGAACGCTGGCACTCCCTTTCTGTAAATAATTAATTACATATTTGTGTGTAATTAAAATGATTTATACGACAAATAATTAAGCTGAGCGTTATGATGAGCGGAACACTATGTTGTTGGCGTCTCGTCTAGCTCTCCGCACCTCATTCATTCAGAGTACGGAAATGAGCAGCCGTATTCTCCTTAATGTAGTGATAAGCGCATTTCTCTGAATGAGGTGCGCGCTTTTTTATTGTATGGGATATTGGTTTACATCACCAACTTTACCATATGCACATACATAAACATAAAGTACGTTTAGGCATTTCCTGCTTGTTAACGTGCTTTATTTTTATATATGTGGGAAAGGTAGCATAATTTTTGCAAACAGTGTAATTTTAATAGTGGAGTGGAGAAAGAGAGGGGTAGCAGAGCCATGACAGAAATTTTATCTTTTCACAATGTGACATTCTCCTATACACCTGAGGATGAAACAGCGCGCAAAGCTGTGCAAAATATTTCATTTACCGTGCAGCAAGGTGAGTGGATTGCCATTGTGGGCCATAATGGCTCAGGCAAATCGACAATAGCGAAGCTAATGAATGGCTTACTATTTCCTGCTGAAGGGGAAGTACGCGTTTTACTTAATGCTTTAACAGAGGAAAACCTGTGGGATGTACGTTCAAAAATGGGTATGGTATTTCAAAATCCTGATAATCAATTTGTTGGTGCAACAGTACAAGATGATGTTGCATTTTCCTTAGAAAATAACGGTGTGCCCTATGAAGAGATGGTAGCACGCGTAAAAGATGCATTAAAGCAAGTAAAGATGGATCAGTTTTATAACCATGAACCACATCACTTATCTGGTGGACAAAAGCAGCGGGTTGCCATTGCAGGCGCTTTAGCAATCCACCCGAAAGTTTTAATATTAGACGAGGCTACATCGATGCTAGACCCACAAGGGCGTGATGAGGTGTTAAGTACCGTTCAAGCCTTGCGTGAAAAAATCGGACTTACCGTTATTTCGATTACACACGATTTAGAGGAAGCGATGCTAGCAGACCGTATTATTTTTATGAATGATGGTAAAAAATACGCAGAAGGTACACCGAGCGAAATTTTTTCATTAGGTGAGCAATTAATTACATTTGGCTTAGATTTACCTTTTGCGATGAAGATGACAAAGCTCCTGCAGCAACAAGGTGTAAAGCTGTTAGGACAACATATGACAGAAGAAGAGCTGGTGAATGATTTATGGACATCAAACTTCAACAAGTAAGTTATGCTTATGGAAAAGATACACCCTTTGAGAAATATGCGCTATTTGATGTGGATTTGACGATTACTCACGGGACCTATCAAGCAATTATCGGACATACAGGCTCAGGGAAATCAACAATCTTACAGCATTTTAATGGATTATTAAAACCATCTACGGGTGAGGTGCACATCGGTGAGCGCGTAATTGAAGCAGGCAAAAAGGCAAAGGAATTAAAGCCTATACGCCAAAAAGTAGGCATTGTCTTTCAATTTCCAGAGCATCAACTATTTGAAGAAACAGTATTAAAAGATATTATGTTTGGTCCGATGAATTTTGGCGTTTCGGAAGAAGAGGCAGAGCGACGTGCACGTGAGCTAATTACACTTGTTGGATTACCTGACGAAGTGTTAGAAAAGTCACCTTTTGATTTATCAGGGGGACAAATGCGTCGTGTGGCAATTGCAGGTGTTTTAGCGATGCAGCCAGAGGTTATCGTATTAGATGAACCGACAGCAGGCTTAGACCCACGTGGTCAAAAAGAAATTATGGACATGTTTTACCAGTTGCATAAGCAGCAAGGATTAACGACAATTCTCGTAACACATAGTATGGAGGATGCTGCACGCTACGCTGATCAAGTTGCCATTATGCATGAAGGGCGCTGTGTGCTAACTGGGCAGCCGAGGGAGATTTTTGCAGACGTGGAGACATTAGCGAAATATCGCTTAGAGCCACCACGTATCATTCGTTTCCAGCATCGAGTTGAAAAGCTTATAGGTGAAATTTTGCCGAAAATATGCTTAACAGAGGAAGAGTTAGCGATTGAATTAGCACAGGTTGTAAAGAAGGGGCGTGACCAACAATGATGGAGAAAATGATTTTTGGGCGCTATATTCCTGGAAATTCCTTCGTACATAAGCTTGACCCGCGTGCTAAGCTCATTTTCGTATTTGCCTTTATCATTGTTGTCTTTTTAGCAAACAATATAATCACTTACGGGTTACTTCTTGCATTTACGTTGTTCATTGTATTGATTTCCCGCATTCGACTCTATTTTTTAATTAATGGTTTGAAGCCAATTATCTTTTTAATGGTATTTACGTTTTTACTGCATACGCTATTTACGCGTGAGGGAGCAGTTGTATTAGATTTGGGCTTTTTAAAAATTTATGAGCAAGGCTTGAGACAAGGTATTTTTATTTCAATCCGCTTTTTAGTGCTTGTTTTTATGACATCCATTTTAACATTAACGACATCGCCGATTTCAATTACGGACGGTTTGGAAGTGCTATTGAATCCATTAAAGAAATTAAAAGCGCCTGTACATGAGCTCGCACTCATGATGTCAATATCATTACGCTTTATCCCAACTCTAATGGATGAAACAGATAAAATTATGAAAGCTCAAATGGCACGAGGCTCAGATTTAAGCGCTGGTCCATTAAAAAATCGTTTAAAGGCAGTTGTTCCATTGCTTGTTCCACTTTTTGTGAGTGCCTTTAAGCGTGCCGAGGATTTAGCGACAGCGATGGAGGTGCGTGGCTATCGTGGTGGCGAAGGGAGAACACGCTATCGTCAATTGAAATGGGATTATCGCGATACAATTTGCTTAGTGTCCCTTGTCATACTGACGGCATTGCTTGTATTTTGCCGAAACTAGAGGTGATACCTTATGAGATTAAAAGCAATTATCAGCTATGATGGCACACAATTTGCTGGCTATCAAGTGCAGCCAGGCGAGCGCACAGTGCAGCTAGAACTAGAGAAAGTATTGATGAAAATGCATAAAGGTAAGCGTGTGCATGTGACGGCAAGTGGGCGTACAGATGCGCGTGTTCATGCGACAGGGCAAGTCATTCATTTTGATACAACGCTGACAATTCCTACTGATAATTATCAAAAGGCATTAAATGTTCAACTGCCAAGCGATATTCGGGTTTTAGGTGTTGAACAAGTAGCAGACGACTTTCATGCGCGCTATAGTGCGACAGGCAAGCGTTATCGTTACATTTGGGATTGCAGTAAAGTCCAAAGCCCATTTCGCCGTTTTTATACAGTTGAAACGAAGGGCATTAAGCCAAATATAGAGCCCATGCGTGAGGCTGCACAGTCAATTGTCGGCACACATGATTTTACTTGCTTTTGCGCGGCGAATACAAGCGTTGTAGATAAAGTGCGCACCGTCTATTCACTAAATTTAGAATGGGTTGGTGACGAGCTACATATGACGATTGCAGGCAATGGTTTCCTATACAATATGGTGCGCATCATTGCAGGAACACTCTGGGAGGTCGGAACGGGTCGCCGCGATGTTTGTGCAGTGGCACAGGCAATCGAGGCACAGGACCGCAGTAAGGCAGGAAAGACAGCACCGGCACATGGACTTTACTTGGAGGAAGTTTTTTACGCAATAAACGCATAGTAATTTATCCCGCATTAACTGGCAGTAAGCCTCCCACTTCAAGACTTAAGTAAGGATGCCCGTAAAAGCCCGATTGCTTCAACTAACAATCAGTGGGGGATGAGGAAAACCTTCACTGATTGAAATTTTATTTTATCAATTATTTGGATTTTTCGTCTTTAACAACATCACCGTGTGTTCAATAAAAATTCTTGACTTATAACGCAATACGTTATATGATGATGTATGGTATTTTCATTACCACCACAAATAAGCCCCGAAACTTATAGTGTTTAATAATGAAAAATAACGGTAATCGAATCGATTAGGAGGATATATACATGCGTACAACATTCATGGCTAAAGGTCACGAAGTAGAGCGTAAATGGTTAGTAGTTGACGCAGAAGGCCAAACTCTTGGACGTTTAGCTTCTGAAGTAGCTTCTATTTTACGCGGTAAACATAAACCAACTTTCACACCACACGTTGACACAGGTGATCATGTAATCATCATCAACGCTGATAAAATTGAGTTAACAGGTAATAAATTAGAAGGTAAAATCTACTACCGTCACACTCAATTTACTGGTGGTTTAAAACAACGTACAGCTGGCGAAATGAAAGAAAAATACCCAACTCAAATGATTGAGTTAGCGGTTAAAGGGATGCTTCCTAAAAACTCTTTAGGTCGTCAAATGTTCAGCAAACTTAATGTTTATGCTGGCCCAGAGCACCCACATGCAGCGCAAAAACCAGAAGCTTATGAGCTTCGTGGATAATATACTACATTAATAGGAGGAATAACCTTGGCACAAGTTCAATACATCGGCACAGGTCGCCGTAAAAGCTCAGTAGCACGCGTACGTTTAGTACCAGGCGAAGGCAAAATCGTAATCAATAACCGTGATGTTGCTGATTACCTACCATATGAAACTTTACTTTTAATTATCAACCAACCACTTGAAGCTACTGAAACAAAAGGTAGCTATGATGTTCACGTAAACGTAAACGGTGGTGGTTTCACTGGTCAAGCTGGTGCAATCCGTCACGGTATCGCACGCGCTTTATTACAAGTTGACCCAGATTTCCGTCCAGCACTTAAATCTGCTGGTTTATTAACACGTGATGCACGTATGAAAGAGCGTAAAAAACCAGGTTTACGCGGCGCTCGTCGTTCACCACAGTTCTCAAAACGTTAATATCGTTGTTATATCAACGTTTTTCAAAACTCTCTCTCGATTGTCGAGAGAGAGTTTTTTTTATGCTTTATACTAAAAAAATTTAGTAGATAATTCAAAAATGGACCTTTAGCTATTCGAGTCTTTTAATTTTCTTAGTCTTTCAAGTTAATAGAATAGGGCATGTTTGAAAAGCCATTTTGAGACACAACTCCTATAATGAATAACTGCGGGAGCGAATCTTTTGTGTGCCGAAAGCAAAACGGCAGGTACATAGGTTTTCCCTGCATCGTTTCCTGCATAAACATCTTGCTTAAACTACTGAATAGGTAATATTTCAGTTGTGATCTGCATGATTAAAATCCCATTTATCCTCGGTTAATGATTGACGCACTGCTGTTTGTACTTCAACACCATTAACAATCCTTATTAATTCCTTACCGTTCTCTGTTATAAAACTAACCTCTATTGATAATCCTCTCAAGAAGAATTCTTTCTCTGCTTTAGCGTATAATTCAAGTTTCATTGTACCGGGCATTTCGATAAATAGTCTGTTGTTTTCTAATGAAACATGAATGATTAAATCCGGGTGTTCCGTTAGTGCATAATCACCGACAAGGCGTTTTAAAACATTTACTGGAATGACTCTGGCACGCTTTAATAGAGGTTTTTCCTTAGCAAGTTCATAAGGCTCATCAAAAGCTACTTGCTCGATTGCGTATAAGACATGTTGGTCAAAATCGAAATCTTGTTCTTTATTTCTTAGTACAATAACAACAATATCATGATCGATGAAGCGTCTAAGATGTGTAACATATCCTGGCCAGCCGCCACTATGCCAAACGATTCGTCCTTTTTTCTTGATATCCTCTAAGATCCAACCAAAACCATAGCTAAGTGGTGTTTGGGTTTTTGTCACCGCTGGTGTATAAGCTTCTTTTAGTAATTCGTCATTGATTAAATTTCCGGTGTTTAGAGCACGTTCATAAAGATATAAATCCTTGACAGTTGATTGAATACCACCATCACCAAGTATTCCATCTAAATAAATAACCATTTTGGACTCTTCGAAATCATCAGCCAAAACGTACTCGCCTGCATATACATCATAGACATAACCGTATGCATAATCTTCAATTTCAATCTTTTCTTTTCTAACACCAATAGCTTGAGTGCGAGTCATTTGAAGTGGCTTAAAAATATTTTCTTGTAAAAAGTAGGGGAAACCCATGTTGGTTACACGCTCAACAATGAGCGCGAGTAAAATATAGCCCGTGTTACTATATTCAACACGCTCATTTGGTGCAAATAGACGGTGGGGTTTGTACTTGACTAAATATCTAAGTAAGTCGTCATTGTCTGCGATTTTCGTTTTATCCCAGTATTTCTCAAACAAATCTAAATAATCGGGGAGTCCGCTCGTATGGTTAAGTAGATGTCTAATCGTAATGCCTTCATAAGGTAGATTAGGTATCCATTTCTGCACGAAGTCCTCAAGATTTAGTTTGCCTTCCTGAACGAGTAGTAAAATTGCAGTTGCTGTAATTGGCTTTGAGACAGATGCAAGGTTGAATAAAGATTGTGATGTTAATGGACGTTTTGTTGACAAGTCAGCATTACCAAAAGCTCCTTCGTATAAAATCTCGCCTTTTTTAGCAACAAGGACTGTACCATTTAACAATTCCCTTTCCTTAATTTCATTGAATAAACTTTCTAAGTTAGCCTTTGTGTTAGTCATGATTGTTTTCCTCCCCATCTTGTTTTGTATATGTCTTTTCTACAATGTTACTTAGCTTCGTGATAATCCTTTTGAGTTCTTCCATTTCACTCAATTCCATTTGTGTGTAAATACGATTAATAATTTGACGATTTATTTTTTCTTCTTTTTCAAAATATCGAGTTCCCTTATCTGCCAGTTGCACAAGTATTTCACGTCTATTTTGTGAATTAATAGTCCTCACTAAATAATTTCCATCTTCAAGTTTATTAACAATCTGTCCAACAGCGCTTGATGTTATTTTCATTAGTCGAGCAATTTCTCCAATAGAAATTTTTCCGTAATCTTTAACAATATCCATTAAAATTGTTTGATTCCTAGAAAGATTATCATCTAGTAAAGATTGATATTCTTTTATGAAGATTTTATTCATCGTATAATGCATGTCATTTATTTCAGTAACGAGTTCAAATAATTCATCTTTATTTTTTTTCATATTAATAACTCCTTATATTATAAAGTTTACTTTATTATAAAGTGGACTTTAACATTGGTCAAGGTTAATAAAACATTTATATTTATCCGCTTTGCCGTTGAAGATATACAAATTTCCATTAAACTATGTACAAAAACGCTCACTTAATGGTGTATAAAATCACTTGCCATCTAGAAGTAGATGATTTTTTAAACGATAGGAATTGCCAACGGTAGTGACAACTACTGAGGTTTAGACCAACATGATATTGCCCACTCAGTCGCTCGCACATATGTTGCGGCGGTACTAGACTAGGTCTCCCTTTATCAGCGTGTCGTCTCGCCACTCGCTAAAATCAATCTAATGCATGAATAATTATTTCTCCACTTATTTACTTTGTTAAACAGGGGCTGTCCTAAAGCCGTGCATAGCCGGCATTTTGGACAGTTAGCGATGATATTTCATAAAATGTTGATACATATAAACAGAAAACGCCTCTTTTAAAAATGGGATGAACATTGACTTTAGCAGTGTACTCCTTCAGTAAAAGGGAAGCGATGAAAACATTGATTTCAATACGGTGACAAAAAATGGATTTTCGGTCAACTCCACAAATGAAGCGTCCAAAATGTAGTGCTTTAGTACACTTTTTGGACGCTTCCTCACTAAGATATATTAAACTGGTAAATCCAATGATAAAAACTCAGCACGTTGTTGTGCGTGCTTGTCGAGCATAATTTGTTCAGGCTGGATGCCTTGTTCACGTAGTATTTCAATGTTTTGTGCAAGGAATTCATCGCTGCCAACAACGTAGAATAATCCTTCTTTGTCTGCGGCTAGATTTTTCACTTCTTCATAATAGTCTTTGCGATTATCGACGAACTGTGCGATGAATTTCTTGGCAGGTGCAGATTCAAAAATATTTGGGAATAAGAAACCCTTTGTGGAATCGATATTTAGTGAATGAATTTGATTCACATTGTCTGCACGCTCTAAATAATCAAGTACAAGTGGTCTAAAAGTAGCTAAGCCGACACCAGATGATAGCAGATAAATATTTTTATTGTCTCTTTTTAGCGGTACATTCGAATGTGTTTTAAAGATTGCTACTTCAGTGCCAATTTCAATATTTTTTAAAATCGATTTGAATTCAGAGCATTGTTCTTTAATGCGTGTTGTAATACCGATTGAATTTTCGTGCGGTAAAGTGGAGATTGACATATGGCGGATGAGCGCGCGGTTTGGCTTTTCTCCAGCATTAAATCCCTTTAGTGCGAAATGGGTGTGCGAGCCTTCTTCCCATGTAAAGCCCTCTGGAAGGTCCAGCATGTATGTTTTAACCTCAGGCGTTTCTTCAATAATCTTATTTATTTTCGTCCAGTAAATTTGCATTATATCTTCTCCTCACTTATTTGTATGTCACTATCTACTATACAATAAGTGATAACTATTCTCAATTAAATGGATTGATTATTTTAAAGAATATTTGACATTTAATTTTAATGCGTTATGATGGATTTGAAATTAAAATATGATTCTTTTTCTACTAGGGGTGCCAAATAATGGCTGAGACTTACTCTTAGAACCTGATCTCGTTAGTACGAGCGGAGGGAAGTAGATGGGAAATGAATTCGTTTAATAACGATGTATTTTGGCATATATTTGCTTACTTCATTCAAAAACGAAACCCTCCTACTAGTGTTCCTTTTAGAAAAAGAACAAATTAGGAGGTTTTTTTATGAAATTTACTGATGAATTACGTTTAGCAACAAAGGAGAGCTGGGAGAAAAGCTTAAATCACCCATTTGTACAAGGCATTGTGAAGGGGGATTTACCCTTTGAAATTTTCAAAAATTATATTTTGCAAGATATCTATTATTTGAACCATTATGCAAAAATTCATGCGCTGGCAGCGGCACAAGCAGAAGATTTCGCGATTACCGCTTTTCTGGCAGAAAAAGCGCGCAATACCGCACAAGCTGAATTAGGGGTGCATGAAGCACATGCAAAAATATTAAATATTACTGAGGAAGATATGGAAAGCTTCAAGCCAGCACCAACTGCTTACGGCTATACATCACATTTATATCGCTCAACAATGTATGGAAATTTAGCCTATATTATTTCAGCTATGTTGCCATGCTATTGGCTATATGCTGATATTGGCAAGGCTTATGAGCACGCAAATCCAGAAACTGAAATTTATCGCAATTGGCTTGCGACATATGCGAGCGATTGGTTCCAAGAGGCAACACAGGCTCAAATTGATTTATTAAACTCACTTGTGGAGGATATGAACGAAAAAGAAAAAGAGAAAGTGAAGGAACAATTTATTATCGCAAAGGAATATGAACTAGCATTTTGGGAGATGTCCTATACATTTGAAAAATGGTTATCACAGCGTGATGAGAAAGTGAAGTCATAGGTGGAGGATATATTGCCATGCGAATAGTCTTAAAATATTTAGCATTATTATCACTAGTCTTCCTTTTAACGGGCTGTCAGACAAAGGAAGGGAATGAAAAGGTCCAACTGTTCTTAGATTGGACGCCAAATACAAATCATACAGGAATTTATGTAGCAAAGGAAAAAGGATTTTTTGAAGAAGTAGGCTTAGACGTTGAAATTATGCTGCCAGGCGAGGTATGTGCGGAGCAAATTGTAGGGTCTGGCAAGGGGCAATTCGGAATTAGCTTTCAAAATCAAGTAACGCAAGCGCGTTCAGAAGATCTTCCTATTGTTTCAATCGCTGCCATTATTCAGAAAAACACTGGAGGCTATTATACGCCAAAGGCAAAGGGAATTAAAACGCCAAAAGACTTTGAAGGGCATAAATACGGTGCATACGGCTCGGAATTAGAAAAAGCTTCTTTACAGGCTGTTATGAATAAAGAAGGTGGAGATGCTTCGAAAATTGAGACGGTACAAGTCGGCAATACAGATTATTTTGTAGCGCTAGAGCGAGACATTGATTTTGTCAGTATTTTTTATGCATGGACAGGTATTGAAGGTGAGATTCGTGATGCGGATATGCATTTTATTAAAACGACTGATTTTGCGCCAGAGTTAGATACTTACTCACCTCTTATTATTACGAACGATAAAATGATTGAAGATAATCCTGATACAGTGCAAGCCTTCATTAATGCTGTATATAAAGGCTATGAGTTTGCAATTGATAACCCGCAGAAATCGGCGGATATTTTAATTGCTGCAGAGCCCGACCTTCAGCCAGAGCTTGTGAGACGCAGTCAGGAGTGGCTATCTCCTCACTATAAAGAAGGTGCAGAGGCTTGGGGTGTTCAAGAGGCAAGTCGATGGGAAAACTTTGCGGAATTTATGGTAAAGCATCAGATTATCGGTGAAGTAGATATTCAACAAGCATTTACAAATGAATTTATCGCGAATGCAATGAAGTGAGGAAACAGCTATGAGAATAGAAAATATGTGGAAGCCGGTGCTAGCTCTTCTAATCGCAATTACTCTTTGGGAAATAGCAGTGAAGCTGTTGCAGATTGAAGTATGGGTACTACCTGCACCTTCCGTTATCGCAAAGGAAATGTTCATTGTTTTCCCCGCCATTTTCCCGCATATGCTGGCGACGATAAAGCTTGTATTCATCGGTTTTTCGTCAGCCATTGTGTTAGGTATTAGTGTCGCAACAATGTTACATATTTTGCCGACTGCACGGGAAATCGTTATGCCGTTTCTCGTTATTTCTCAAAATATCCCAACAATTGTGCTAGCGCCACTTTTAATGATTTGGTTTGGTCTAGGAGATTTCCCGAAATATTTAATTATCGCAACGACAGCCTTTTTCCCAATCGCCATTGCAACGCTTGATGGATTTAGACAAACTGAGCGTGATTTGATGCATTATATGCAAATGATGGGAGCGACGAAAAAGCAAATTTTTTTAAGGTTGCAATTACCTGATGCAATCCCAAGCATCTTCTCAGGAATAAAAATTGCTGCAACGTATAGTGTGATGACAGCCGTTGTAGCAGAATGGCTAGGTGCACAAAAAGGAATTGGCGTATTTATGACGTTATCTGCCTCCTCCTACAGAACGCCACGTGTTTTCGTTGCAATCGTTATAACAATTATTTTGAGCTTGGCATTTTTCGGACTATTTTTAGCACTTGAGAAATGGTTTACGCGCTGGAAACGAAATGAGGGAGTACAATGAGCCTGCACATTAAGCAGCTACATCATTCTTTCGGAGAAAAAAAGATACTTTCCGCTATTTCTTTCACTGCACAGGATGGCGAGTTTGTTTCTATATTAGGACCTTCTGGTAGTGGGAAAAGTACTTTGTTTCATCTTATTGGAGGCGTTTTAAAGCCTGAGCAAGGGCAAATTATGTTAAATGATTGTGATATTACGAGTGAAAGTGGAAATATGAGCTACATGCCTCAAAGTCCGTCGCTTTTTCCTTGGAGAACAGTATTGCAAAATGCAATGCTTGGCAGTGAGTTAGCGGGGAAAGCAGATGAAGCACAGGCGGTTGAATTATTGCAGAAGGCCAATTTGGGAGAGATGGTGAACGCTTATCCCCATCAATTATCAGGCGGAATGAAGCAGCGTGTGGCATTTATTCGAGCGTTGCTAAGCCCGCAATCCCTTATCTGCTTAGATGAACCTTTCTCTGCATTAGATTCTTTTACGAAAAAAGAAATGCAGCAATGGTTGCTTAACATGTGGGAAGCGTATGACAAATCCATTTTATTCATTACACATGACATTGAAGAAGCCCTTTTCCTGTCGGACAAAATTATTATCTTATCAACAAACCCAGCAACTGTAAAAGCATCTATAAAAATTCCTTTTAAGCGTCCGCGGGATGAGCAATTATACTTGAGCGATGAGTTTTTAAAATGGAGGAAAAAAATCGTTGAGGTACTTAAAGGATAATTGGAGGGTGTCCAAAAAGCCGTATATAGCCGACTTTTTGGACACTGATGCTGGTGTTTTTAGGAAATTTAACTCATTGAAACAGAGAGCATATTTTAAAACGAAAGAAACACAGGGTTTAACGATTTATCTCCTACATGAAAGAGAAGAAATGGAGATATTCCTTTCAATGTAATCACAACATAAAATTACCGTTTCAAACAGCACTTACTTTAGTTAGTAGCTGTAAAATAAAATTCACCTAGAATTTCATTTACTTTATATTGATCTGGTGCAAGCTCCTTTTCAATAAAAGAAATAATATCTGATTGTTCAACATCGTACATCACTTCAATTTCTTTAGAAAATAGTAGCTTTTCTTTTTGTAGCAAATTAGCAAAGGATGGTCGCTGCTTCGGTTTTAGTTGTTCCGAATTTAAAACTTGCTTTAATCCATCGATGTAATAGTGAAGCGGGCGACCGCCGACAATTCGAACGCCTTTATTTTCTTCATTCATCATAATAACCGTAGGAAAGCCTCGAGCACCTAAGCTTCTAGTAAGAGCAAAATCCTCATTCAATAATTGCTGACCAACCGGTAGCTCAGCTTCATTGACAATAGCCTCTCCATTAAGCCCAAGTTTATTTATGATTTCTGTTAAAACAGATGAATCTGAAATGTTTTGATTAAATGCAAAAAGCGCTTCTCTTGCGCGGCGTAAAAACGTAAATGCCATCGCATCACTGTGCTGCTTTTGAATTATTTTGAAAACACGAGAAGGCGGGTACGAAGATTGAACGGGATTATCAAGCATCAAACTACCGTCAATAGGCATTCTCGAAAATTCGCCAACTTCTCGCCAATGACCAGCAACATCCGCTGGTTTGTGAATTCCGTTTGCAGGGTCGATTGGTCCATCATGCCATTTTTCTAGCAAGCCGCCCATAACTGTATGGAGGTTAAAATAATGACCATATTGCTCTACAAAACGACGAAGCTCAGGTTCAATTGCCCAGCAATGGGAGCAAATTGGGTCGGTTACATAATAAAGATTAATCAATTTTTGTGGTTGATTAAAATCAATCACCTCAATCTCCTCTTCACCAGCTACACCGCAGACACCTGTTTTTAAATCACACACTATATTGTTTTTCAATTCATTTTACCTCCTCTATAAGAATTGGGGCTGTCCGAAAAGTACATTTTGTTTTGCCACCGCATTGAAATAAATGTTTTCATCGCTTCCCTTTTACTGAAAGCTAACACTGCTAAAGCCAATGTTCATCCCATTTTTAAAAGAGGCGCTTTCTGTTTATATGAATCAACATTTTGTGAAACCTCATTGCTACTGTCCAAAATGCCCCGGCTATGCACGGCTTTTTGGACAGCCTCATAAATCGTTTTCAATGCAGTAGACCAGGCGACAACTTCATTAAACATAGCTTGAACAGTTGCTTCATGAAATGGTGCTAGTTTATAAGCAAAATGTATTATTTGTCTTACAATTGGATTGTAGGTCATAATTAAAATGAGCAACACCAATAGTTCTATGAATTTGTCGTTTATACAACATATTAAAGAAATTGTTTAAAAAAGGAGTGATAAAAATGACTCAAGCAAAGGCGGACCCTCGAGTTTTACGCACCCGCAAATTAATTATTGATTCTTTCATTGAGCTTTCAGGAAAAAAAGAATTTAAAGACATTACTATAAAAGATATAACAGCGGAAGCAATGATTAATCGCGCTACTTTTTATTATCATTTCGAGGATATATATGACCTATTAGAGAAGGTGCTCTCGGAAGTGCTGTTAGTTAATTTAGATTACGACTTTTATAAGAGGAATGAATTAAATGAAGAGGTTTTTGTCAATATCTTTCAAGCGATAACAAATTTCCAAAAATCATTATCGAATCGTTGCCATCGAGGTTACGAGGATACGATTGCGCGTATCATTCGAGAGCAACTTGAAATTATTTTCTACAAAATGTTAGTAAGACAACAAACAAAGAAAGAGACTGAAGCATTAAAAATTACAGCTGTTATCTTGAGCTGGGGCATTTATGGTGCGTCGGTAGAATGGAGAAGAGCCGATGAAAATGTATCACCAGAAGAATTTATAAAATCAGCTATTCCGTATATACTTTCAGGGATTGATTTTGGTACTACAAACTAAAAGAACGCATATGCACGTCCATTTTTGCGTATAGTAAGTCAAAGGTGGTGTGCATATGAAGCGTTGGTTAGCGCTGATTGTTATTATGTTTAGCTGTATGATGATTGTCGTTTATGAAACAAGTGCCTCCGATAAGCGCTTTTTTTTGCCGGAGCCATTAGGTGGGGTGAAAATAGTGCTTGATGCAGGGCATGGAGGTATTGATGGTGGCGCTTCTAAAGGTGATGTTATTGAAAAGGATATTACGCTAGCTATTACTGAAAGAGTCGCTCGTCAATTGAAACGATTAGGGGCCGAGGTAGTGATGACTCGTACGACAGACGAGGATGTACTAGCTGAGCATGCACCGAACGAGCAATTCTCGACATTGCGTGAGCGTAAAAAGCAAGATATCTTTTTGCGAGAAACAATTGTTCAAGAGCAACAGCCCGATTTATTCATTACCATTCACGCTAATGCAATCCCGAACAGTAAATGGCGCGGTGCACAAGTGTTTTATCATAAGGAAGGCGATGCCAATAGTGAGCTTTTAGCAAAAACGATTCAAGAGTCTATCCGGGAGCATCTACAAAATACAGATCGCGAGGCATTATCGATTAAGGAAATTTATTTATTGAAAAAGGCGCAAGTGCCAGCAGTATTAGTGGAGACGGGCTTTTTAAGCAATGATGAGGAGAGAGCATTATTGACCGACCCGGGCTACCAAGAAAAAATGGCACTGGCCATTGCTCGTGGCATTGAGAACTATTATTTCATGGAACTCCAATAGCTATATTGCGGCGAGGGGTGTGTTATACTACTAGGTGGATATAAAAATAGGGGAGTGTTTTACGAAATGAACGAACAACAAGTCAGAGAACTGTTGGGACAACTACAAGATCCTTTTTTACATAAAACATTAGCGGAAACGAATGGCATTGTAAATGTTAACATTAAAGAAGAAAAAGGCCATGTTAGTGTAAAAATCGCAATTGCGAAAACAAATACACCTGAACAAATGACGCTACAAATGAAAATTGTTGAAGTGTTAAAGGAAAATGGGGCACAATCTGTAGGTATTCGATTCGAAGAACTGTCAACTGAAGCTTTAGAGGTATTTCGCGGGCAAGCTACGGAAGCGCAGGCTCAAGATATTTTATCGCCATTATCCACTGTACAATTTATTTCTATTGCCTCTGGTAAGGGTGGTGTAGGTAAATCGACAGTGTCGGTAAATATGGCTGTAGCATTAGCGCGTCTTGGTAAAAAAGTAGGGCTGATTGATGCTGATATTTATGGCTTTAGTGTGCCAGACATGATGGGTATTGGGGAAATGCCTGTTGTTAAAGAAAACCGTATTTATCCTGTAGAACGTATGGGCGTAAAAGTGATTTCAATGGGCTTCTTCGTTGAAAATAATGCACCAATTGTATGGCGTGGTCCAATGCTTGGGAAAGTGTTAGATCAATTTTTCCGCGATGTAGAGTGGGGAGATATAGATTACCTACTATTAGATTTACCGCCAGGGACAGGGGACGTGGCGTTAGACATTCACCAGATGCTGCCGTCTTCAAAAGAAATTGTTGTAACGACACCACATCCAACAGCAGCGTTTGTCGCGGCACGAGCAGGCGCAATGGCACTGCAAACAAATCATGAAATTTTGGGTGTTATTGAGAATATGGCGTGGTATGAATCGAAAACAGGTGAAAAAGAGTTTGTCTTTGGACGTGGTGGAGGTCCGAAATTAGCAGATGAGCTACGCACGCAATTACTAGGTCAAATTCCATTAGGACAACCTGATTGGACGGAGGCAGATTTTGCTCCTTCTATTTATGCAGAGGATCATCCAACAGGACAAATTTATTTAGAAATTGCTCGTCAAATGGTCGATAAATTAAAAAAATAAGTAGAGGGCTGTCTGAAAAGGGGAATAACTTCAGACAGCCCATATTAATTTATTCTATACAAAAGGGAAGCGTGATGTACTTTGGTAGATGTTACTCCTGGCTCTTATCTTGGTCTTTCTCTTTAGTATCCTTAGACTCCTTAGACTCACCGGAATCGGACCCTCCCGAAGAGCTGCTCGCTTCACCACTTTGCATAATTAATTGCTGCCATTTAGATTGCAGGAGAGGGTTATCAATCGTATCCATTACAATCTGTTCCATCTGTTTCCGAAGTGGGGCGCTTTTTAAAATAGTCTCAAGCTGCTTTTGCATTTCTGCTTGTCCAAAAAATGACTGTAAATCTTCCTGATAGGAGGCATCCTTTATTAGCCCTTTTAAAATAGCCTCTTGCTGTTCCTGCATACTTTTAGCAATTGCTTCTTTAAATTTTGGATCCTGAAACGTCTTTTTCCAAAAATCTTCAGCTTCTTGGGATAATAAAGTTTGCTCTGTAGCTTGCTTTACTTCATCGCTGTCGAGTATTAGTAGCTCGCGAAACTTCGGATCCTCTAGTATTTGGCGGATTGCCTTTTTCCCGTCCTCAGTTTGAATAGAGTCAACCATAATTTTTTTCACTTCATCGTATGACAATGTAGCCGATTTTGATTCAGTACATCCAGCGAGTAAAATTAAAGAAAAAATAATAATTCCGATACGATACATCATTTATCCTTCCTTTCGTCTTAGTTCAGCAGAAAAACCTCGTTTTACGGAGCGAAAAACAAATTTTTTTATTTCATTTAACTTACTTTCAGTAATGTTTACTGCGACGAGTAACTGCAGGAGTACAGGTTTTGTACCGATAGCAAGATGACAGGTATAGAAGGTATTTCTCCTCTATAGGCGTCGATAAAAATGCCTTCGTTAGGCTTGTTTAAAGAAACTCACTTTAAGACCACCGTGTTCTGCGGTAACGATGAATCGTATGGATCTAATCTCTGTCGGGTGTGACAGATTTTAAAAGGATTTCTTTGCAAGCTTGGAAAAATTGAGTGCAATTACGCCACGGCATAATTAATTTAGGGTCTTAAATGTAATAAATTTTAAAAATGCCTTCGTGTTTAAGCTTTGAATAGCCAATCAAAAGTAAATGAGCGCATTATTAGTTGCGATGCTCTTTCATTTATTGTTCACATTTTTACGAATAATATGTATTGGACTTATGTGTGTATTAGCTTTTTTATGTCGTCATTGTTAAAATGAGAATGGAGAATATAAATTGGGGGACATTATGTCGTGACAATACGTAATTGGATTAAGTTTTTCCTTATGTCGCTATTAATTGGAGGCGGCGTAACAGCTATATCAAGTCTTTTTATACGTTGGGATTTTTTCCAACCATATTTAGTGGCTGGAGAATTTGGTGAGTTCATTGCTGCCCTTGCTTGGATGGTTTTATTGGGCTTCACAATGAGTGTTATTGCGCAAGCTGGCTATTTCGCTTATTTAACATTACATCAAGTAGGTGTCAATATTTTCCGTACGTTAACGCTATGGAACTGGGTACAAATGCTATTAATTCTAGTTGTCTTAATCGATTTAATCATTTTCCGTTTTGCACCGGGAGCAGAAACGGCTAAAGATTGGCTATTTTACATTGGTTTACTATTAGTTTTAGTATTCGGTGCAGTTGCAACAGCTGTTCAGAAAGTAAAAATGACTGGTAAAAAGCATATATTAATTCCTTCTGTTTTTTTCATGATTGTTATTACATCATTAGAGTGGATTATTGCATTAATGGGACGTCAGGATAATATCAACACATATGTCGCATTATTATTATTCCCATTAGTCGCAGTTAATGCATACCAACTGTTAATGCTACCTAAGTATAATGCTAAGTCTGAGGAAGATCGTAAAAATTTAGAGGAGCGCCGTAAAGCACGCAAGCTGCTCAAAATTAAACAATAGGCTGTCCCAAAAGATATTTCTTTTCGGACAACCTTTGTCGCTACTATATAGTTGCTAAAAAGCTTTTGTACCTACTGTTTCGCTTTCGGCACAGAAACAACTGTGCCTGTTGGTACAAAATAATGTTACCCGTTGCAAAAGGGCGTGTCTCAAATGACTTTTCAGACATGCCCTTTTTGCTTCTTATAACTTTGCTGAGGATAGATGGGGATGAATGTACATCCTTTATTGAGGGAATCTTTTTGTTTTTAACTGATAGCCAAATACATTTTCCTCTATAGAAACGACAGGGCTTTGTTGCATAAATAAAGTGAGTTGTTCAAAGTTAATTATTGAATTTGCATGTATAGGGACGGACATAATTAAACCATCCTCGAGAGGAAGATCTTTGTGCCAAAGAGCAGTTGGTATGAGCATATTGATTCGTCGGTTAAATATAAGCTTCTTCAAATCTTCTGGAAATACATAATCCTTCGTCATAAACCACAGTGGCTCTTTCCCTAAGGACTTTTTATAAACCGTAATTTCTTCTTCTAAAACTTTTTCGTTTGTATAATCTGTACTATTATGACCGAGAAGCGCGGTCGGTATACGTTTGTCCTTGATTATTTCAATCATTGCAGGCGAGCGTTCAATCCAAGCACTGTCGAGTAGCAATAAAGGGTAAGGCGCCTTCAGATTTTCAAGCCATGTGTCAAAGCCTTCATGAGAAAAAGTGACCTCAAGCATTAAGGTTTGCCCGTAATGCCCTTTTGAAATAACGGTAGGTTCATTCGTTGCATTAAATGTGGGTAAAATAGTGGTAATTTGTTTTTGATAAAATACTAGAATCAAAAATGCTAAAGCTAGTAACAGCAATATTTTTCGCATTTCTTAACCTCCTTTATTTAAAATGATTTTTTGTGCAAAATAGTTTTCTATAAAAAAGTTATGAAAAGGTGTTGACTTTCATGAATGAAAGGTGATATTATGATTAAGTCGCTAAGAGATGACGCGACAATGCAACAAAAATGAACCTTGAAAACTGAACAAGCAAGACGTGAATGAATAAAGTTTCATTGAATAGATGAAACACAATTTTGGACATCGAATGAAGATGCCAGCAAATGTTTTAATGTATCGAAAGCGAAGCGA